>DASWUY010000312.1:0-4698 GCA_036401435.1 Acidobacteriaceae bacterium
GGCAAAGGTCGAGAACGGGGTCTTCGCCGGCGCGGGCAGGCCGCGCATCTCGGGCGGCATCAAGGCCGGCAGCAGGGCCGGCCCGCAGGCCGCTGCAGCATTGCGCAGCAGGCGGCGGCGCGTCCAGTCTCCCGGTCCTCCGCTGGTCATAGCAGGAGTCTCCATCGGGCGCTGCCGGCACGTCCACCAAGCGGCCACCCGTCACCTCCGGCTGGCAAACAGCCCCTGCCGCAAAATACGACATGCATCTGACGAAAGGGGAAAGGAGCTACAGTGGCAGTCACGTATGCCCAGGCGAGCCATGAGGGGTAACTTCCGTCCGACCCCGGTCGACCTGCCCGCGCTCGCCACCGAGGCCCGCCGCAAGGAAGCGGCTCTTCTTGAGCGGCTGCGCCAGCTGGTTGAGATCGAGTCGCCCAGCAGCGACAAGGCAGCCGTCGATCGCGCCTCGGCCGCGGTTGCCACCTGGGCCGCCCAGGCCGGGGGCCGCGTACGGCGGCACCGCCAGCGCCGCTGCGGCGACTCGCTTGAAGTACAGTTTGGCGCCCGGCAGCAAGGGGTGCGCCCCATCCTGCTGCTGGGGCACCTGGACACGGTATGGGAGAAAGGAACGCTCGCCGGGATGCCCTGGAAGGTCACGCGGGAGCGAGTGGCCGGGCCGGGTGTGCTGGACATGAAGGCCGGCGTAGTCATGGCGCTGGCCGCGCTCGAGTTGCTGCGCGAACACGGACAGGAGCGCCGGCCCGTCCTGCTGCTGCTGCACGGCGATGAAGAGATCGGCAGCCCGGGCTCGCGTTCACTGACCGAGCGCATCGCGCGCCGGTCGAGCGCGGTGTACGTGCTCGAGCCGGCCCAGGGCATCGCCTACAAGACCGCGCGCAAGGCGGTCGGCATGTACCGGGTCACGGTGCATGGGGTGGCCGCGCACAGCGGCGTCGACTTCGCGAGCGGGCGCAGCGCCATCCTGGAGCTGGCTCGGCAGATCCGGACGATCGAGAGCTGGACCAGCCGGGATGGGCGCACCACCGTGAATCCCGGGGTCATCGGCGGGGGCACGCAGTCCAACGTCATCGCCGCCCAGGCTTGGGCCGAGGTGGATGTGCGGGCGACCAGCAAGGCGGCCATGGCCGAGATCGATCGCGCCTTTCGCAGGCTCAAGCCACAGGACCGCGGCTGCCGCCTGGAGGTAACGGGAGGCATGAACCGGCCGCCCATGGTCAGGACGGCCGGAACGGCGGCGCTCTTCCGGCGCGCCAGGCAGCTGGCGGCACAGATGGGCTTTGAGCTCGAAGAGGCGTCCACCGGCGGCGGCTCTGACGGCAACTTCACCTCCGCGCTCGGCATACCCACTCTCGACGGCATGGGCGCGGTAGGCGCCGGCGCCCACGCCACCGGCGAACACCTGCTGCGGGCGCACCTTGCTCCCCGCATCGCCCTGCTGGCGGCGATGTTGCTTTCCCCCGAGGGATGAGCAGAGCTTCATATTGAGCGATGAGCAGGAGGATCGGCGCATGGTGGTCTGGAGCATTGGCGAGGTTCTGTGGGATGTCTTCCCGGAGGAAGAGAGGTTTGGCGGAGCGGCTCTCAACTTCTGCGCCAACCTGCAGCGACTGGGCGAGCAGGCGCGCCTGCTGAGCGCCGTAGGCCAAGACGACCGCGGCCGGCTGGCTCTGGACCGCATGCGCTCCCTCGGGCTGAGCACCGACGGCGTCCGCGTGGTGGCCGAGCTGCCCACCGGCACCGCCACCATCACGACCGCAGCCGACGGGGAGCCGTCCTTCGCAATCCCGCGCCCCGCTGCCTTCGACCGCGTCTCGATCGGCCCCGCTGACTTCGAGCTGGCACAGTCGCAGGGCGTTGACTGGCTCTACTTCGGCACGCTGCTCCAGACCGAGCCCCAGGTGGAAGAGGCGATTGTCGCGCTGGCCCGGCACCTCCCCAACGCCGCGCGCTTCTATGACATGAACTTGCGCACCGGCCACTGGAATCTGCCCCTGGTGCAGAGACTCTCCGCCCTCTGCTCAGTCCTCAAGCTGAACGAGGCCGAGGCGGAAACGCTCTTCGCCCTCACGCGTCCCGGGGAGGCGTTTTCGCTCGAGACCTTCTGCAGCAGCTGGGCCTCGACCTACCGGATCGACAGGATCTGCGTCACCCTGGGCCCGGCAGGGTGTCTCATCTACGACGGCGGTGCGCTGCACCGTGTGCCCGGCTATGCGGTCACCGTTCAGGATACGGTCGGCTCCGGCGACGCCTTTGCCGCGGCCTTTCTCCATGGCACCGCACGCGGGTGGCCGGTGGTCGAGGCAGCCCGCTTTGCCAATGCGCTTGGATCGATTGTGGCCAGCCGCGCCGGAGCCACGCCGGAGTGGACCGTCGAAGAGGTGATCCGGAGGACGGGCTCGCTCGGCTCGTGATCGCCTCAGCCTGCTGGGGAAATCTCCACAGCCCCTTTGCCCGGAGAAAAGCGCGTCCGCCCGCGGTTTCGGTGGTAAGGTAACCTCCATTGCACACGATAGCTGTGACGTTGGTTATGTACCTGACACATCGTCGCGCGACGACCACCCGGGCCTTCCGCAACTCGGCATCCCCGGCGAGCGCTTTCACAGGATTCGGTCCCTCAAGGAGCTGGCTAGATGAAGAGTGTACTCAGGAGCAGAGCGGTGGCTTGGCGCAGGGCAGGCTCGATTTCGGTGGCGATCGCGGCGTTTGCGCTTGCAGGCGCAGCCGATGGCCTCGCCCAGACAGTGCTCACCCACCATGTGCGGCCGGCCGTGCAGAGCGGTGAGGCAGCAGTGACCGGGCGCCTGCCCGCAGACCGCGTCATGAGCCTGGATATCGTGCTGCCCCTGCGCGACGAGGCAGGGCTCGATCGTCTGCTGGCCGAGATCTACAACCCCAAGAACGCGAGCTACCGGCACTTCCTTACCGTGCCCGAGTTTACGACCCGTTTCGGCCCCACCCAGCAGGACTATGACGCCGTCCTCGCCTACGCCAAGAGGAACGGCCTGGCCGTGACCGGTGGCAGCAGGGATGGGATGGAAGTGCAGGTGAAGGGCAGCGTGGCCGCGGTTGAGACCGCCTTCCACGTCAACATGCTGACCTACCAGCACCCTTCTGAAGCACGCACCTTCTATGGCCCGGACCGTGAGCCCACGGTCGATCTGCCTTTCCCGCTCTGGCACGTGTCCGGCCTGGACAACTACTCCATCCCACACCCTCTGCTGGTCAGCCGCTCTGACTACGCCAGGGCGCACGGCATCTACCACGACGCAGTGGTGACCCACGCCACGACCGGCTCCGGGCCCTCCGCCTCGTTTCTGGGCAGTGACATGCGCGCGGCCTACTATGGGGGCACCGCCCTTACCGGCGCCGGCCAGAACCTGGGGCTCTTCGAGTATGTAGGCACAGACCTGACCGACCTGAACAACTACTACAGGACCGTAGGCCAGACCAACCACGTCCCCATCACCCTGCTCTCCACCGACGGCACCAGCACCGCATGCGTCTACAGCCGCGCTGACGGCTACTGCGACGACACGGAGCAGAACCTGGACATGACCCAGGCCCTCGGTATGGCCCCCGGGCTGTCCAGCCTGGTCATGTACATCGGGTCGGTGGACACGGCCATCATCAGCGCCATGACCACGCACAACCCTCTGCCGACCACCATCGGCTGCTCCTGGGGCTGGACGCCTGCCGATCCGAGTACGCTCGATCCCTACTTCAAGAAGATGTCCTCGCAAGGCCAGAACTTCTTCGCCGCATCAGGAGACAGCTCGACCTGGTCCCGGAACAACGAGGCGTGGCCCGCGGATGACGCCTATGTGGTCTCGGTCGGCGGCACAGACCTCGTCACGGCAAGCGCCGGAGGAGCCTGGAAGAGCGAGACAGCGTGGACCGACAGCGGCGGCGGCGTCTCACCCGACCGGATCGCCATCCCCTCATGGCAGAAGCTCGCCGGCGTGATCAACTCCAAGAACAGGGGCTCCACGTCATTCCGCAACGGCCCTGATGTCTCCGCCAACGCCAACTTCACCTTCTACACCTGCGCAGACCAGACCACCTGCCTGGCCAATGACTATGGCGGCACCAGCTTTGCGGCTCCCATGTGGGCCGGCTTCCTGGCCCTCGTCAACCAGCAGCTCGCCACCCAGGGTAAGGCGCCGATTGGCTTTATCGACCCCACCATCTACGCCGAGAACGTCACGTCCAGCTATGCGACCGACTTCCACGACATCACCACCGGCACCTCCGGCAGCTACTCGGCTGTGACCGGCTTTGACCTGGTCACGGGATGGGGCAGCCCGAAGGCCGGCCTGATCACCACCCTCGCTCCCTGATTCCGAACCACGCGCGCATAAGCCAAGGCCCGAACAGCTCCCCGTTCGGGCCTTGCTCATTGGCCCTCCCACTCAGGAGCCCCGCTGGTGCGGAGCGTGGCTCAACAGGCGCCGCCCAAACAGGCGTGCGTCGACCGAGTAGGCACCTGGCCCCAGCAATGCCACCGACGTGCTGCCCAGGATGGCAAGCCCCAAGTGAAACTGATCCTGCCCGCCTCGGGTAAACAGCACCCCGCACTCCACCAAGGCCGCCAGGGCCGCAAAGCACGGGGTAAGCAGGCCCAGGACCAGGAAGATGGCCGGCACCGCAAAGGTGATCAGCGTCGCAAAGGACGTTACCAGGGACCAGTGCGCTGTT
>DASWUY010000313.1:0-4105 GCA_036401435.1 Acidobacteriaceae bacterium
TACCGCACTGCACCAGTGGCCTTGCACCCGTCCGGCCGGTCTACTGAGGCGTCACTGCCCCAAGCTGCGCGCCCTCGCGCATGGCCAGCGGCAACTGCTCCGCACGTCCAAAGTGGTCGTAGGCCCGAATGATCCGCTGCACCAGCTGGTGACGCACCACGTCCCCATCTTCAAAGTGCACGAACCGGATCCCGTCCGTGCCTTCGAGGATCTGCATCGCTTCGACCAGCCCGGACTTGCGCGGGTTGGGCAGATCAATCTGCGTCACGTCCCCGGTAATGACGGCCTTTGAGTTGTTGCCCAGCCGCGTCAAGAACATCTTCATCTGCTCGGACGTCGTGTTCTGAGCCTCGTCCATGATGACGAACGCATCATTGAGTGTCCGGCCGCGCATGAACGCGAGCGGAGCGACCTCGATCACGTTGCGCTCCAGCATCTTGTCCACCCGCTCCGGCTCGATCAGGTCATAGAGCGCGTCGTACAGCGGGCGCAGGTAAGGGTCGATCTTTTCCTGCAGACTTCCGGGCAGGAAACCCAGCCGCTCCCCAGCCTCGACCGCCGGGCGCACCAGCACAATCCGGCTGACCTTCTTTGCCAGCAGCGCCGAGGCGCCCATGGCCACCGCCAGGTAGGTCTTGCCTGTGCCGGCAGGGCCGATGCCAAAGACCATGTCGTTCGACTCAATGGCTTCGACATACGTCTTCTGGTTGAGAGATCGTGGCTGCACCATGCGCTTGGTGCCCGGCGCGGAACGCTGCTTCCCACTCTCGACCAGCTGCCGTAGACTCACCGACGCGTCGGCGATAACCAGCTTCAGCAACGCCAGCAGCTCGCCGTTGTGAGGATGCACGCCCTTCAACCGCAGGCACTCGAAGTCGGCAAAGATCCGCTCCACCCGCCCTACAGCCTCTGCTTCCCCTTCTACGTAGATCGCGTCTGAGCGGAGGTCGATGCGCACATGGAGCGAGTCTTCCATGAGCCGGAGGTTTTCATCGCGGGTCCCGAACAGGGGCTCAACATGGGGCGTGATCTCTATCGCTTTCTTCATCAAGCTGGGCAAAACCTCCGTCTGCCACCGGGGCGAAGGCCGGCGCAGGGTGCTGGTTGCTGACATACCACTTGGACGGTCACAGCGCGACACCGATAGACGAGAAAGAGACCTCCCGTTACCGCGTGCCGGTGCGCAGGATGGTGGGGGCTTCCAGAACAGCCTGGCCAAGGATTGGATTCTGCGGCCGAGGGGCAGGATACAAAGACTGCGCACGGGGAAGGCCTCTCTTCCGGCCTCGATACCCACGCTGCACCGTCCATGCGATGAGGGTTGATGCGGTCAGAGTAGCGCCGCATGGTGGAAACGTCAATGACGGATTGTCCGCCGCCGCTAGAATTCACACTCCATCGGAACCCGCACTCCGCCGCCCTCTTCCGCCACCTTCACCACAGCAAACCACAGCCGCGCTTTCCACCCCGTGCGGCCAACGCCAGCGCGGGAAATCGCCTCTTAGCTACCGGGAGACGCAATCCCCCAAGCAATTCAAAAGAGGTGCAGTATGGGTCTATTGACTCCGAATGACATTCAGAACTTCAAGGCGCTTTACACGCTCCAGATGCGCTACCTGCTTTCTACCGAGACGCAGATCGTCAAGGGCCTGCAGACCATGATTGAGGCTGCCGACGATACCCAGCTCAAGGGCGCTTTCCAGTCCCACCTCCAGGAGACCGAGGTGCAGGTGGGCCGTGTCGAGCGCATCCTGAGTGATCTCGAGGGCGAGGTCGACGACAAGAAGTGTGCCGTCACCGCTGCCCTGATCGCAGCCGGCGCCAACATCATCAGCGAGTCCGAGCCCGGCCCCGTACGCGACGCCGGCCTGATCGCCTCCGCGCAGAAGATCGAGCACTTTGAGCAGGCCTCCTACGGCTCTGCCCGCGACTGGGCAACCCTGCTCGGCTACAGTGAGCATGCCAGCCTGCTGCAGAAGACCCTGGACGAAGAGAAGCACGCCGATGCCCTGCTGAACACCATCTCGCAGCGCGCCAACCAGGAAGCCGTCGTCGCGGCAACCGTCTAACCGTACGCCGCACAGCACTCACCCGGGGGCAGGAGGCCACACAGGCTCCTGCCCTTCTTCCTGCTCCGTCGCTCGAAAATTTGCGTGCTTGTGACGCTCACGACGGAGACGTTTTGCTTGACCCTCACCCCCGGGCCGCATAAACTTGGGAGTTGCAGGGGAGGCGGGATTCCGCACATCCCACTTCCACCCAAAGAAAGCTCAGGATCACGATGGCGAACCATGTTTCCTCGCTCAAGCGAGTGCGTCAGACCAAGAAGAAGACGGTAGTCAACCGCTCGAACAAGAGCCGCATCCGCGGCAGCCTCCGCCTGCTGCGCGAAGCCATCGCCCAGGGCGATCACGCGGCTGCCATGGAGCAGTACCGCAAGACCGCCTCGGCCCTCGACAAGAGCGTGCAGAAGGGCATCCTGCACGACAACACCGCCTCGCGCTACAAGAGCCGCCTCAACGCGCGCGTGAAGGCCCTCACCACACCCAAGGCCGCCTAGCGACCTCCCTTTTCACAACATCCTGCACGACAGCAAAAGGCCGGGACCCCTCCCGGCCTTTACGCGTCTGGCACTCTCCGCCCTCCCGCACAAATGGGGAGCCCGGGCCGTCAGCAACGTCGACGTATCGCAAGTCCAAAGCGCACCCGCCCCTGCGGCCAGCAGCTAGCTGATCTCGAACACGTCTCCAGCCTTCGCCCGCTCCTCGGCAGCCCGCTCCGCCACCTGCCGCGCCACCCAGTAGAACGGCGCCGCCTTCTGGTTCTCCCGCCCGGCAAGCGCTACCGGCAGCCCTTTATCCCCGCCCTCGCGGATGGCGGCATCAAGCTCGATCGACCCCAGAAACGGCACCGCGAACTGCCGCGCTGTGCGCTCCGCCCCACCCTTCGCGAAGATGTCAATCTCCTTGCCACAGTGCGGGCACAGCAGCGAGCTCATGTTCTCCACAATCCCCAGCACGGGCACATTCACCTGGTGGAACATCTCCAGCGCCTTCCGCGCATCCTGCAGCGCCACGTCTGACGGCGTCGACACGATCACCGCGCCGGTCAGCGGCACCGTCTGCACCAGCGAGATCACCACATCTCCGGTCCCCGGCGGCAGGTCCACAATCAGGTAGTCCAGCTCGCCCCAGGCCACCTGCTGCAGAAACTGGCGAATGATCTGGTGCAGCATCGGCCCCCGCATCACCATCGGCTTGTCGCCCGGCGAGATCAGCCCCACCGAGATCACCTTCACCCCGTGCGCCAGATTGGGCACAATCTGGTTCGACGCCAGCACCTTCGGCTGCGACGTGCTCCCAAACATCAGCGGCACGTTCGGCCCGTAGATGTCAGCGTCAATCAACCCTACCTGGTGCCCGAGCTTTGCCAACGCGATGGCCAGGTTGACCGCCACCGTCGTCTTGCCGACTCCGCCCTTGCCTGACCCGACAGCGATGATGGTTTCCACCCCCGGCAGCGACGCCGGTCCCTGCGGTTGTGGTGCGTGTCCATGCGCCATAGTCCTGCTCTCCTCCTATTGCTTCCGCGCCCCGGGGGAATGGCCGGTAGGCACGGCGCCCGCGATCTTGGGGCTCTCCAGCTGATGCTTCTCGCGCTTGCGCTGCAGCTCTTCCTGCCGCTGCTCCCGCCTGCGCCCGGCGTCCTCGTACCTGCGTTCCGCTTCGGCACCCACCGGCACCAGCCGGGCTACCGCCGTCGGCCGGCCCTCCTCCGTCACCGCGACAAAGGTCAGGTAGGCCGAAGCTACATGACGATGCGATGCCTCGATCGTGTTCTCCGCAAAGACTTTGACTCCCACTTCCATCGAGGTGCGATAGCCGCGATTCACTGAGGACTTGAGGATCAGCAAGTCCCCCACGTGGACCGGCGCGATAAAGTCAATGTGGTCCATCGACGCGGTGACCACGTGCGTGCGTGCGTGCCGCAGCGCGGCCATGCCGGCAACCAGGTCGATCAGGTGCATGATGCGGCCGCCCAGCATGTTGCCCAGCATGTTCGTGTCGTTGGGCAGGATGAGTTCCGTCATCTCTGACTGGCTCTC
>DASWUY010000314.1:0-8680 GCA_036401435.1 Acidobacteriaceae bacterium
CGAAGATCTATCCATTCGCGAGCTGGCGCAGCTAGTCTGCCAGGTGCTGCAGTTCGACTGCGAGCTGGTCTTTGACAGCAGCAAGCCGGACGGAACGCCGCAAAAGCGGCTCGACGTGCGCCGTATCCATGCCCTGGGCTGGCACGCCACGACCACGCTTGCTGAAGGTATCTTGCAGACCTATGAAGCCATGCGCACGACACTCGAAACAACATGCACGGGCGCATGAAGTGTGTGCACCGCAGGCCGGGAGAGCCCCCAATCCCATGCCTGGACAGAGGCAACCGTCCGCACGTAGAAGTTAGGAGCGGGAGGAATTGATGGTCAAAGCAGTCTTTACTTGCATGGTCGCCCTGGTATGCGGTGCGACCTCCCTTCTGGCCGCAGATCAACCAGGATCTGCGGTCCGGTTCAAGATCAACAGCCCTACCGGCGTTCCAGGGGTCACCCTGCCGGCGGGCACCTACAGCATTCATGTCGTCGATCATCTCGCCGACCGCTACGTGGTTCGCGTCGAGGGGCCGAATGGGGGAACCCGTGCCACCTTCCTCGGCATCCCCAACAGCGGGCTCAAAAAGGATGCAGGGTCGGGCATGGCGACCTGGGGCACCGAGGTGGAGGGCACCCGCTATGTGCGTGGCTGGTCCCTGCCCGGTGTGGCGACCTCGCTGGAGTTCGCCTACCCGAAGGCCGATGCCGTAGCCATCGCCAAGGCCAACCAGTCCCGGGTGCCAGCCATTGATCCGGAGTCGGAAGGCCATGCGGCCGGCAAGGGGCTGACCGCCGACGAAATGCAGATGGTCACCCTGTGGCTGCTCACGCCTACCCACGTGGGCCCCGGCGACCCCGGCATCAAGGCGGAGCGCTATCAGCAGGTGGCGAGCAACGCGCACAAGCCTGCCATCGCCCGCCTGCCGCACACCGCGAGCGAGGCTCCATGGGTGTGGCTGGCCGGCATCCTGGCGCTGCTGGGCGCGTCCCTGGCACGCGCCTCCCGGCTCGTCGCCGCACGCGCCCGCTAGAACGCCGACGCCCGATCGAACCCGCGCTTTGACCATCCGGACCGCCTCCGGGCTCCGGATGGGTCAGGGCCGGCGCCTTCCTGTCTATAATCTCGCTAGCCCGCCATGGACATGCACGACATGCAACAGCCCCCGCAGACGCTCACCATCGACGAGATCATGAGCCTGCTGCCCCATCGCTATCCCTTCCTGCTCATCGACCGGATTCTCGAGGTGGAGCGGAAGAAGCGCATCGTGGCCCTCAAGAACGTCACTATCAATGAGCCTTTCTTCACCGGCCACTTCCCGGGCTACCCCATCATGCCTGGCGTGCTGGTCGTGGAAGCCATGGCGCAGGCGGGCGGCGTGCTGGTGCTGCTCGATCTGCCTGATCCCGGCGACAAGCTCATGCTCTTTACCGGCGTCGACGGCGCCAAGTTCCGGCAGCCCGTGCGCCCGGGCGACCAGTTGCGCATCGAGGTGGCCATCCTGCAGATGCGCTCGCGCGCGGTACGCCTGGAGGGCAGGGCGTTTGTCGACGGCAAGCTCGCCTGCGAGGCGACGCTCAGTTGCGGACTCGTCTCGCGGCCCTCGCCTCCCCCACCTGCTGCATGAGCGTGCATCCAAGCTCGGTCATCGCCGCTGGAGCCCACGTTCCTGCCTCCTGCACCATCGGCCCCTTCTGTACAGTCGGCCCTCACGTAGTGCTCGGCGAGCACTGCGAACTGGTCTCGCACGTGGTCCTTGATGGCCACCTGACGGCCGGCGCTCGCAACCGCTTCTACCCCTTCGCCGCAATCGGGATCGCGCCGCAGGATCTGAAATATCAGGGCGAGCCCACCCGCCTCACCCTGGGCGAAGAAAACGTTATCCGCGAGAGCGTCACCATCTCCCGCGGCACCGCCGGCGGCGGCGGCCACACCCGCCTCGGGTCGCACTGCCTCATCATGGCCTATGCGCACATCGGGCATGACAGCGTCATCGGCGACCACTGCATCCTGGCCAATGCCGCAACACTTGCCGGCCACGTCCTCGTGGAGGACTATGCGACGGTCGGCGCGCTCTGCCCCGTGCACCAGTTCTGCCGCATCGGGCGCTATGCCTACGTAGGCGGCGGCACCACCATCACCCAGGATGTGCTGCCCTTCTCGCTGACCTCGGCGCGGCGCGAGACCCACGCCTACGGCATGAACAAGGTTGGGCTCGAGCGGCGCGGCTTCTCGAGCGACCGGCTGCGTGCCCTGCACCATGCCTTCCGCCTGCTGCTGGCAGGCAAGCTCAACACCAGCCAGGCGCTCGAGCGGCTCAGGAGTGAAGCCCTCCCGGACGATCCAGCCCACCAGGATCTTCGCTACCTGATCGACTTCATCGCGTCCTCGCAGCGCGGCGTGCTCAAGTAGCCGTGGCTCTCGACCTCAGACAGCGACTGGGCCTGATCGCCGGCAACGGCCGCTTCCCTTTTCTGCTGCTGGAGGCGGCGCGTGCCCACGGCGCTGAGGTGGTGGTGGCCGCCATCAAGGAAGAGACCGACCCGGAGATCGAGGCGCGCGCCGCAGCCGACCCTGGCATCCGCGTGCACTGGCTCTCGCTTGGCGAGCTCTCGCGGCTCATCGAGACGTTTCAGCAGGAGGGCGTGCACCAGGCCGTGATGGCCGGCCAGGTCAGGCACAAGCAGATCTTTTCCAGCATCCGCCCCGACTGGCGCCTGGCCAAGCTCCTGCTCTCACTGCGCACCAGAAATACGGACATGCTGCTCGGCGCCATCGCGCGGGTGCTTGGCGACGAGGGCATCGAGCTCATCTCTTCGACGGCCTATCTTGAGCCGCTGCTCGCACCGCCAGGCCTGCTCACGCAACGTGCCCCAACCGAGACAGAGCTCGCAGACATCGCCTACGGGCGCACCGTTGCCGCCGCGCTGGCCGGCTTTGACATCGGCCAGACAGTGGTGATCGCGAGCCAGGCCTGCGTTGCCGTGGAAGCCATGGAGGGCACCGATGCCACCATTGAGCGGGCCGGCGCACTGCTCGGCTCGCTTGCTGGCCAGGCCTCCACGCTCGACCGCAGCCTTACCGTGGTCAAGGTGGCGAAGCCGCGCCAGGACATGCGCTTCGACGTCCCTGTCATCGGGCTGGCGACGATTGAGGCCATGGTGCACGCGCGCGCCACATGCCTGTGGCTGGAAGCCGGCCGCACCTTGCTCTTCGACCGTGACAAACTGATCGTTCTTGCAGACGCATCCGGTGTTGCGGTGGTCGCAGGCGAGCGCCCATAATCAGGCGTGGAGGACTTGCCCGTGTCCAAACTGTCCAGAATCTTCGCTTCTTCGCTGCTGGTGCTCGGCCTGGGATGGGCCGCGGCGAGCGCGTTTGCCACACCCCCGCCCGATGCCGACGACTCGCTGCCCAAGGTTGGACAAGGTGCGCCGGCCTTTACCCTGCCCTCGCAGGACGGCACGCCTACCAGCCTCTCCTCGTTCAAGGGCAAGTGGATCGTGCTCTACTTCTACCCCAAGGACATGACCTCCGGCTGCACGCTTGAGGCGCATAACTTCCAGCAGGACGCCGAGAAGTACGAGAAGATGCACGCGGTCATCGTCGGCGTGAGCGTCGACACGGTGGACAGCCACAAGCAGTTCTGCGCCAAGGAAGGGCTGAACTTCAAGCTGCTGAGCGACGCTGACAAGAAGGTGGTTGCGGAGTATGGCTCGCTCGCCAACTACGGGCTGATGAAGATGGCCAAGCGGAACACCTTCCTCATCGACCCGCAGGGCAAGATCGCCAAGGTGTGGACCAGCGTCGACCCCTCGCACCACAGCGCCGAGGTCCTCGCCGAGTTGGGCGCGGACGAAAAGAAGGGCTGACCGGGCTCTCAGCCTCTAGGCGGATCCGCATGCGGATCTGCACGCGGAACCAGAACAGGCACTGGCCACGCGCCGGTGCCTGTTCTGTGTTGGCCTACGGCGCGCCGCTCGCGCCCGCCTCGCCATACTGCTCGCTAGCGCCGCCGGCACGGGTGTTCTTCACGACCATGCTGCCGTCTCTCTCTGCCGTCACCAGCAGCATGTTGCCCGCGTCCCCGGTGCCCAGGTTCGCAATGTGCTTTGGATCGGTGTTGTGTTCCGCGCCGCCTTCAAGCGAGTAGTGCAGCTGCCACAGCGCGGGCTTGGACGGCGCGCTGCGCACCACGTCCAGCACCCGCGTCGTGCCGCCCTTCTTCGCACCGTTGTCCATGATCGCCACCCGGGGCGCGATCGCATCCACCAGCGCCGGGCTTGAGCTCTGCTCAAATCCATGGTGCGACACGATCAGCAGCCCGATCTTTCCGAGCCGGTTGACCGGGCACGCCAGCTGCCGCTCCTTGTCCCAGGTCAGGTCGCCCAGGTCCAGAATGCGCAGCTGCCCCCATTCGATCAGCACGCCAAGGGAGCGCGCATTCTCCGTCATATCGACGGCCGGCACGTCCGAGGGCCGCTTGTCATCGCTCGCGCCGCAGTAGGGATTGGGCGCTCCGGCGCTGGCCATGGGCTGGTCCAGCAGCATGCCATCCGCACTGATCACGGTCGCCCGCGGCGCGTCTCCACCCTCCCAGCCCGGCAGCAGCTCGCCCGGCCGCATGCTGCGATGTTGGTAGGTCCCACTGGCAAGCACCTTCTGGTACGCGGTCCATCCCGCGGTTGTTGCGTTATCGCTGGTCTCACGATTGGGTCCGTGATCGAGGAACATGCCGATCGGCATCCGCTCTGCGAGCTGCGGCACGCCTCCCACGTGGTCCGTGTGGTAGTGCGTGATCAGCACGGCATCAATCCTGCGCAGGCCGGCTGCCCGGGCTGCCGCCACAATGCGATTCGCATCACGCGCATCGTTGCCCGGCCAGCCCGTGTCGATCAGCAGCGACCGGCCCGCAGGCGTGACGAACAGCGTCGACTGGCCGCCTTCCACATCCACAAAAAAGATGCGCAGTCCCGAGCTTGCCGCCGGTGCCGCGGGCTGCGCCTCACCCATTTGCGCCCAGGCCCTGCCGCCGCACAGGCACGCCATCACCATCGACCACACCCAGACTCTACGCAGCATGCATCCCCTCATTCCCTCGAACCAACCGCCTGCCCCGCGCCTGAAGCTCTCTAGCGCGCCGTCTCGTCGACGGTCATCTGATAGCTGACAAACGCCACCTTGGTGCTATCGGGCGACCATGAAGCCACGTTCATCGTGCCCTGCCCCCCGAACAACTTCGCCAGCAGGCTCTTCTTGCCGGTGACGAGCGAGACCAGCTGCAGCGTCACATCCTTTCCTGCCGGGTGGCCGGTCACCTCCGGCCCATAGGCCAGGAAGACCATCCACTTGCCGTCGGGCGAGATATGCGGGAACCAGTCGTTGGTCTCATCCTGCGTCACCTGCTCCTGCGCTGAGCCGTCGGCATGCATCCGCCAGATCTGCATGTGGCCGGTGCGCTCGGAGTTGAAGTAGATGTAGGCGCCATCCGGCGTGTACTCAGGTCCATCGTCCAGGCCCTTGGCCGTCGTCAGGCGTGTCTCCGTGCCACCCTCGGTGGGGATCGTGTAGATGTCGAACTCACCCGCGCGCTGCCCGGTAAAGGCCAGCGTCCTGCCATCCGGCGACCAGCCATGAAAGTAGGATGGCCCTTCGGTCGTCACCAGCTTCGGCGTGCCGCCGGCCAGCGGCACCGTGTATACGTGCGAGGTCCCGGACAGCGATCCGTCGCTGAGTGCGACGCGGTTGCCGTCAGGCGAGAGCCCGTGATCGTTGTTGCAGCGCTTGGCAGAGGCGGTGTCGATCGTCTGCGGCGCCCCGCCGCCGGCCGGGATGCGCTCCAGGTGTCCATCCTGGTTGACTAGGAAGCCGCTATTGTCATGCAGCCAGTTGGGCGCCTCAAAGTGCGCGGAGGTCGTGTACACCACGCTGCGGTCAGTCGAGGCGATAGGCACCGTCTCCAGCGTGCTCACAAGCGTGCCCGCGCCGGCGGCCGCGCTGTGCAGCTCGGTCCACTCCACGTTTGAAAAGGCGGCCTGCTCCACCACATCCTTGTCATGCGAGCAGACAGCGAGGCCCACGTAGAAGGGGCCGTGCATGGGCAGCTTCATCGCTGCACCGGAGTTTTCAAGCGCGCCGCCCTTGCCGGCAACCGACACGTAAAAGAAGTCGCCACGCCGGGTGATGGCCACCCGGGCCGGGGCTGAGGCCGTGGTGCGCACCTCCCGCGTCACGTCACCCGTCTCATTCCTGTACTGCAGCGAAGTCAGCCCATCGCCGTGCCAGGCCACGTCCACGTACGCTGAGCCGGCATCGAGGCTTTGCCGCACCATCAGCATGGCCTTGCGGTGCGCGTTGCCCCCGGCACGAGGAAAGGCAATATCCGCAGCCAGCCTCAGGTCGCCCCCGTCGACGCGCTTCCACACGTAGTACAGATCGTCTGCCCGGAACCAGGTGTTGTCCCCGCTGCCACTCACCAGGTATCGCCTGGTCGCCGGGTCATACTGGGCCGCGCCCCCGTGCAGGATCGTCCCCACGTCGCTCTGGGCGGAGAAGATGCCGAGCGTGCCCGCAGCCTGCTGCGCACCGCAGGCGGCCTCGCCCAGGCCCACCAGCATGGCCAGCCCCAACAGAAACAAGGTGCCCTGACGCAACCGGTCCCACCCTCGCTCCATCACCTGGCTGACCCCCTGGCGCATCCTACAGTCCGCGCAAAACAAGCAGCAAGCAGAGGGGCGCTTTGGTCCCGGAACCCGCCCCCGAGTACCATCAAGACGAGCAGCGAAGCAAGCAGCGATACAACAGCAAGCCCGCCGCCGTCCACAGGAGTCCCTTGAAAACCACGCACCCTCCCCGCCTGCTCCTCCTCCTTCTCCTGGTCAGCCTCGCCTCGCTCCCGCTGGGGGCCCAGTGGCGCCGCCCGCACCCCCCGCAGCCCTGGGATGACACTCACCTCAGCCCCGATGAGCGCGCTGACCTGGTGCTGAAGCAGCTCACCCTGGACGAGAAGCTTGCGCTCCTGCATGGCACCGGCCAGCCCGGATACGGCCCGCCCAGCCCGCAGGGTCTGCTCTCCAACGGCGGCGCCGGCTACGTGCCCGGCGTGCCGCGGCTCAACATCCCTGGCATCCAGATGGCCGACGCCGCCTACGGCGTGACCAAGAGCGGCGACACAGGGCGCTACTCCACCGCACTACCGTCTGACCTGGGCGCAGCCGCCAGCTGGGACCCGCAGGCCGCCTACGAGTACGGCGCGCTTATCGGCCGCGAGCTGCGCGACCAGGGCTACAGCATGTCGCTCGGCGGCGGCGTGGACCTGGCCCGCGAGCCACGCAACGGACGCACCTTCGAGTACCTGGGCGAGGATCCCATCCTCGCCGGCACCATGGTCGGTTACACCATGAAGGGCCTGCAGGCCCAGCACGTCATTGGCGACATCAAGCACTATGCGCTCAACGACCAGGAGAGCGGGCGCAACGCGGTCAACGCCAACATCACCCATCGCGCCATGCGCGAGAGCGACCTGCTGGCCTTTGAGATCGGGCTGCACCTCTCGGACGCGCAGGGAGTCATGTGCTCCTACAACCGCGTGAATGGCGACTTTGCCTGCGAAAACAACTACCTGCTCAATAATGTGCTCAAGCACGACTGGAAGTTCCCCGGCTTCGTGCTCTCTGACTGGGGCGGCACGCACTCCGCTGCCAAGGCCTCGCACAACGGGCTCGACAACGAGGAGCCCTCCGACGTCTTCTTTGGCGATCCGCTCAAGAAGGCAGTTGAGTCGGGCCAGGTACCCATGGCCGAGATCGACGATCACGCGCATCGCATGCTGCGGGCCGAGTTTGCTGCCGGCTTGGTCGACTACCCGGTGCGCCGCGCTGTGCCCGATATCGCGCACGGCCTCGAGGTCGCCCAGCGACTGGAGGAGCAAAGCATCGTGCTGCTGCGCAACCAGGACCACCTGCTGCCGCTCGACCGCGCCTCGGTACGCACCATCGCCGTCATCGGCCACCATGCAGACGTGGGCATGATCTCGGGCGGCGGCTCGGCGCAGGTTGACCCGCCCGGCGGCAACGTGATCGCGCCCCCCGGCCAGGGGCAGACCGAGTGGCAGAAGCCGGTCTGGTTCCCCACCTCTCCGCTCAAGTCCATCCGTGCCGCAGCGCCTGCCAGCACCGTCCGCTTTGACGATGGCAGGGACCCAGCCCGGGCCGCGCAGGCCGCCCGCGGCGCCGATGTAGCGCTGGTCTTTGTGCACCAGTGGGAGAGCGAGGGCATGGACCTGGACACGCTGGCGCTCGGCGACAACCAGGATGCCCTTGTGGCAGCCGTTGCCGCTGCCAACCCCCACACCGTCGTCGTGCTGGAAAATGGAAGCCCGGTACTGATGCCCTGGGCCACCCGGACCGCGGGCATCGTCGAGAGCTGGTACGCCGGCAGCCGCGGTGCGGAAGCCGTAGCGCGCGTGCTCTTTGGCGACGTAAACCCCGGCGCCAAGCTGCCCCTGACCTTTCCCCTGAGCGACGCCGACCTGCCTCACCCTGCGCTCGTCAAGCCGCCCCCCGAGTCGCAGGAGAACAATCGCGATCCAGACCACAGGCGCAAGGCCGCTGAAGGCTACCCCGCCTTCCAGACCACCTACGACGAGGCCCTGAAGGTTGGCTACAAGTGGTACGACGCGGAGAAGAAGCC
>DASWUY010000315.1:0-13181 GCA_036401435.1 Acidobacteriaceae bacterium
GGGGACGGTGGCCGGCTCAAGATTGCGGCCAGAGCGGCCGGGAATGTTGTAGAGCACGAGGGGGAGCGGGACGGCCTCGGCAATAGCGCGGAAGTGCTGGTACTGGCCCTCCTGGCTGGGCTTGTTGTAATAGGGATTGGCGGTCAGGATGGCGGAGACGCCGGGGATGGCTGCGGCCAGGCGGGCTCGCTCGACTGCCTCGCGGGTGGAGTTGTGGGTGGAGCCGACCCAAACGGGGACGCGGCCGGCAGCGGCCTGGACGACGATGCGGGTGACGCGCTGCCACTCTTCGGTGGTGAGGGTGGGTGTCTCGGCGGTGGTGCCGCAGGCGACCAGCCAGTCGATCCCGCTCTCAACCTGCCACTGGGCCAGGGCGTGGAGCGCTTGCTCATCGACGGCCCCATCGGGCTGGAAGGGCGTCACGAGCGCTGTGCCACAACCTGCTAGCTCCATACAGCAACGAGTCTACACGGTAGGGGCGCCGGTATGACGGGTGGCGGCGGGCAGTCCGCGAAGAGGAAAACAGAGCCTGATGTGCAAGCGCAGCGGATGGTCCGCAGAGCTTTCCTGCTACGCTCGGTCAGGATTGTGCGGGCCCGGCCGATAGAGGCATGGAGCGCCGGTTGGGCACACAGGGAGTGGTGCAGAAAAGCAGATGGTCTCAATCCTGATCCTGACGAAAAACGAAGAGGCGGACCTGCCCGGCTGCCTGGCCAGCGTGGCCTGGTCAGACGATGTGCATGTGCTGGATTCCTACAGCACCGATCAGACCGCGGCGATTGCCGAGCAGGCCGGGGCGAAGGTGACGCGGCGCGTCTTTGACAACTGGGCTGCCCACCAGAACTGGGCGCTGGAGCACTTGCCGTTTCGCCATGCCTGGGTCTTTTACCTGGATGCGGACGAGAGGATGACGCCCGGACTGGTGGAGGCGGTGAAGGCAGCAGCCGGCGAGCCGGGCGAAGCGGTGGCCTTCCGGGTGAGGCGGCGCGACTTCTTTCTGGGAACCTGGCTGAAGCATGTCCAGATGAACCCCTTCTACCTGCGGCTCTTTCGGCCGGAGAAGATGCGATACGAGCGGCTGGTGAACCCGGTTTCGCTGCCGGACGGACCCTCGGGCAGCCTGGCCGGGTACCTGGACCACTTCCCGTTCAGCAAGGGGATGACCCACTGGCTGGAGCGGCATAACTCCTACAGCACGCTTGAGGCGCGGCAGATCCTGCTGAACCGGGCGACGGCGAAGTGGGCGGCGCGGCCGATGCAGGCGTTCACGGCGCAGACGGTGGAGGAGCGGCGCTTCCACCGCAAAGAGCTGTTCTATCGCCTGCCGGCGCGGCCGCTGGTCAAGTTCGTGCTGCTGTACGTGGTCAAGCGAGGCTTTCTGGATGGCAGGGCGGGCTTTGTCTACGCCATGCTGCAGGCTATCTACGAGTATTTCATCGTGCTGAAGACCGAGGAGCTGATGGTTGCAGGTGCGGCTGCGCGCAGGCCTTGAGCAGCGCACGGCGCAGGCTGACGGGCGTTAGCAGGGGGAGAGGATGAAGCAGGAAGACGCATCGGCGCCCGCCGGCGAGCCCGGGTTGATCGACCCCTCGCTGCTGCCCTCCTATTCTTTGCGGAACCGGGCGGCGCGGCAGTTATGGGGGCTGGTGTACGTACTGCTTTACCGTCCGTCGCTGCGCCCCATGCATGCCTGGCGGCAGTTTCTGCTGACGCTGTTTGGCGCGAAGATGGGCGCGAAGTGCCACTTCTACGCCAAGGGAAAAGTGTGGGCGCCGTGGAACCTGATCTGCGAGGACCGGGTGAGCCTGGGCGACGATGCGGAGATCTATAACCCTTCGCCGATGTACTTCGGCTCGCATGCGATCGTATCGCAGGGGGCGTACCTGTGCGGGGCCACGCATCGCTACAACGACCCCGCCTTTCAACTTGTCTCCTACGAGATGCGGTTCGGAGCCTACTCCTGGATCTGCGCGCGGGCGATCGTGGCGCCGGGGGTGCATGTGGGCGAGGGAGCGATCCTGGGGCTGGGCTCGATTGCGACGCGGCACCTGGAGCCTTACGGGATCTATGCCGGGTCGCCGGCGCGCAAGGTGAAGGAGCGGCTGCGGTCGAGCGTGCCCGGCCGGGGCTGAGGGCTGCGGCTAGAGCTGGCTCGCGATCTGCGCAAAGTCCCACACGGCTGCGGGCTCCTCGCGCGAGACCAGCCACTCGGCTGCGAGCACGGCTCCCTCGGCGAAGCCGTGACGGGAGCAGGCCTGGTGCCGGAGGGTGATGTGGTCGCTTGCGGAGCGGGCCTCGAGCACGTGGGTGCCGGGGACGTCGCCGGTGCGGGTGAAGGAGACCGGTACCTCCGCCTCCGGCGTCAGGGCTGACTTGACCACCTGTTGGAGGGTCAGCGCGGTGCCGGAGGGCGCGTCCTTCTTCGCGGCGTGGTGGGTCTCGTCGATGGTGAAGGCGTAGCCGGGGAGAGACTCTGCGAGGACCTTGGCCGCGCGGAAGAAGGCCTGCACGCCGACCGAGAAGTTGGTGCCGTAGAGCAGCCTGGCTCCGCAAGCAAGGGCGAGAGCCCGAAGAGCAGGCAGGCGCGGATACCAGCCCGTGGTGCCGACGACGACTCGGGCCCCGGCGGCCAGGCAGGCTTCGAGGTTGGCGGCAACGGCCTCCGGTGTCGTGAAGTCGATGACGGCGTCGAAGGGGGCGAGGAAGGCAGGAGTGAGCGCGGCGGCGCCGGGGTTGTCGGCGCTGCCGAGGGTGGTGACGAGGTGGCCGCGCTCGCGGGCGATCTCTGCGATGAGGCTGCCGGTCTTGCCGCGGCCGAGGATGAGAAGCTTCATGGTGCGGAGGAGGCGCTGTGAGGGGCTGGGCCTCGACTCTCGACGTCAAAGATGGTGGGGTCGGGGTCGGCGAAGAACTCGGCGTGAAGTGAGCGAACGGCTTCTTCGACGTCGTCCTCATCGATCATGAAGCTCATGTTGATCTCGGAGGCGCCCTGCGAGATCATGCGCACGTTGATGTGGCGGATGGCGCCGAAGAGGCGGGCGGCGATGCCAGGGTGGCCGCGGAGATCTTCCCCGACCAGGCAGACCAGCGCCTTGCGCCCTTCGTACTTGACGTCGGCGATCTGGCCAAGGTCGGCGGCGATGGCGGCGAGCGCCTCGTTGGAGTCGACGGTGAGCGAGACGCTGACTTCCGACGTGGAGACCATGTCGACCGCGCACTTGTGCTTGTCAAAGATATCGAAGATGGCCTTGAGGTAGCCGTGGGTCATGAGCATGCGGCTGGCTACCACGTCGACGATGGTGAGGCGCTTTTTGGCGGCGATCGATTTGACAGGCGAGGTGCACGGGGAGGCGACGGCCTGGATGCGCGTTCCTTCGTTATCGGGATTGCGCGAGTTCAGCACCAGCACGGGGATGTTCTTCTTGACCGCCGGCAGGATGGTGGCGGGGTGCAGGACCTTGGCGCCGAAGTAGGCCAGCTCCGCCGCCTCTTCAAACGAGATGGAGCGGACGCGGAGGGCGTCAGGGCAGACGCGCGGGTCGGTGGTCATGATGCCGTTGACGTCGGTCCAGATCTCGATGGCTTCAGCATGGACGCCACCGCCTACGAGCGCGCCGGTGTAGTCGGAGCCGCCGCGCCCGAGGGTGGTGGTGACGCCTGCCTCGGTGGAGCCGATGAAGCCGGCCATGACGACGGTGTGGCCGGCATGCACGAGCGGGAGGACGTGGGTGCGGAGGCGCTGCTCGATGAGCTCGTCATCGGGAACAGCGCGGGTGTGCTGCCTGTCGGTGACGATGCAGAGGCGGGCGTCGACGTGAACGCCGGCCAGGCCCTGGGCGGCGAAGTACTCGGCGAGGATGCGGGAGGAGAGGCGCTCGCCGTAGGAGACGATCATGTCGGAGATGCGCGGGGTGAGCTCGCCGACAGCGGAGAGGCCGCGGAGGATCTCGTCGAGCGCCTGGAACTCGGCGTCGAGCCAGGCGGGATCGGTATGGAGGTCAGCGACGGTGGCGTGATGGCGTGCGCGCAGGCGGGCGCTGAGGGTGAGCGCCTCTTCGCGGTCGCCACGGGCGGCGGCGTTGGCGGCGAGCAGCAGCTGGTCGGTGACCCGGGCCATGGCGCTGACGATGACGATGGGGTGGAAGCCGCGCGTGCGCCGACCGTGGACGATGGCTGCGGTGCGGGCGATGGCGGTCGCATCCTCAACGGAGGTGCCACCGAACTTCATGACCAGATACTTCATCCGCCGGAGACCGGGGCGGGTTGCCGGGCGTCTGCGTGCTGGGCGGCGGGGCGTGGCTGGTCGCCGAGCTTGCCGAGCGAGAGCAGGTATTCGGCGTTGAGGATGGCGGCACCGGCGGCGCCGCGGATGGTGTTGTGCGAGAGCAGGGTGAACTTCCAGTCGAGCAGGGCGCAGCGGCGCAGGCGGCCGACGGTGGAGGACATGCCGGCGCCGCGCATGCGGTCGAGGCGCGGCTGCGGGCGGTCTTCTTCTTCCAGGTACTCAACAGGCTGGTGGGGTGCGGAAGGGAGCGAGCCGGCAGCGATGGGTGCGGCGAGGGGGTGGAAGTCGGCCCAGGCGGCGAGGATCTCCTCGTGCGAGGCGGGGGTGAGCAGCTTGATGGAGACGGCTTCGGTGTGGCCGTCTTCGACAGCGACGCGGTGGCAGTGGGCGCTCATGCGCAGGCCGGAGGGGCGCACGCGGAGCTGGGGGTGGCCGTCGATGGCTCCGTGATCTTCAAGCGTGCCGAGGAGCCGGGCTGTTTCCGCGGGCATTTTTTCTTCTTCGTTGCGGATGTAGGGGACCACGTTGCCGAGGATGTCGAGCGAGGCGACGCCGGGGTAGCCGGCGCCGGAGACAGCCTGCATGGTCGAGACGAAGAGGGCTTCGATGCCGAAGCGATCTGCGAGCGGCTTGAGGGCGACGACCAGGCCCATGGCGGAGCAGTTGGGGTTGGTGACGAGGTAGCCGCCGGAGCTGCGGCGCGAGGGTTGCTGCTCAAGGAGCGCGAGGTGATCGGGGTTGACCTCCGGGATGACGAGGGGCACGTCTTCGTGCATGCGGAAGGCAGCGGAGTTCGAGAGGACGGCGCAGCCGGCGGCGGTGAAGCGCGGCTCGAGGTCGCGGGCGACGTCGGTATCAAGCGCGGCAAAGAGGAGTTTGGGGGCGGCGGCGATGGTGGACGGCTCGGTTGCGGGCGAGAGGGTCATGGCGGCGACGTGCGTGGGAAGCGGGGTGTCGAGTCGCCAGCGGACGGCGTCGGTGTAGCGCTTGCCGGTGGAGCGGTCGGAGGCCGCGAGCCAGGCGATCTCGAAGAAGGGGTGGTGCGCGAGGAGCTGGATGAATCGCTGGCCGACCATGCCGGTTGCGCCGAGGATGCCGATGGGGAGTCGCTGCATGGGGGTGTGGGTTTCGCTCCGCGGGGGCTCAGCGGGGGTGCTGGGATGCCGGATAGGTATAGGACAGTGTAGCGGAGTGTGCAGCGAAGCGGGGGCGCATTGGGTGCGCGCAGGATGGGTCGCGGTGGATAAGGGAAGGGCGGCCGCCAGGCCGCCGGGGTGAATCAGTGCGCGGTGTAAGTGAAGTCCTGCGCTGCGCTCTGCCTGGCTGCGACGGTGATGGTGGCGGACTGCTGGCCGAGTTGCTCCTGGTCCGCGACTACGGTGTAGGTGCCTGGAGGCAGGCCCCGGATGGTGTAGTGGCCCTGGGCATCGGAGACGGCGAAGAAGGGGTTGCTGACCACGTTGACGTAGGCCTGCATCCAGGGGTGGTTGTTGCAGCGGAGCGGAATCATGAGCTCCGGGGCGTGGAACTGGCGGCGGTCGGGGCCGCTGTTGGGGCCTTGCGAGACGTCGAAGGAGTCGTTGCCGGAGGCGGCGGGCATCATGTGGACGTTGTGCATGGTGGGGTCGGAGTTGGTGAACTCCACCTGCTGGCCGACCATGGCGCCGGAGACGTGGGGCAGAAAGCGGCAGCCCTTCTGGTCGATGCGTACGGGCGTGCGTGTGACGGCGTAGGTCTTGTTGCCGAGGCCGTCCTTGATGGAGACGAAAACGTTGGCCATGGCGCCGCCGTGGAGGACGTACTGCTCGCTCATGTTGGCGCCGGAGAGGCTGCAGGCGGGGTCCTGCGCCATGTCAATCTCAACCGGCTGGGCCGGGGGCTTGCCCGCGTAGTGGATGGTGCCGGTAAGGGTCGCGCCCGTGGCTTCGTCGATCTGGGTGTAGGTGGCGGCCGGGGCATGCGCGCTCTTGCTGCAGCCGGCGGGTAGCAGCAGTGCCAGGGCGGGCAGGGCGCGGACGACTTGCGAGAGGTTCATGAGGTCTCCTTTGGTCTAGAGGCTTGACCCGCTTCGCGGAGTCAGAGGCTTGACCCGCTTCGCGGAGTCAGAGGCAGACCCGCTTTGCGGAGTCAGAGGCTTGACCCGCTTCGCGGCGTCAGGGCAAGACCGCCTGCGCGGCTGGCGGCCACTTCGTGGCGGGTCTCTTGCCTGCGGCGCTCTCTTGCGAGTCGAGTGCTAGGCAAGTGCGGCCATGACGGCGTCGGCGAAGGCGCTGGTGCCTGCGGCCCCCCCTACATCGCGGGTCAGCGTCTTGCGCTCGGTGTAGACGTGTTCGATGGCGGCCTGGATCTTCTCGGCGGCGGCCGTCTCGTTGAGATGGTGGAGCATGAGCACGGCAGACTGCAGAAGTGCCGTGGGGTTGGCCTTGTCCTGGCCGGCGATATCGGGCGCCGAGCCGTGGACGGCTTCAAAGATCGCCGCCGACTCGCCCAGGTTGGCGCCAGGCACCAGGCCCAGTCCGCCGACGAAGCCCGAGCAGAGGTCGCTGAGGATGTCGCCGTACAGATTCTCCATCACCATGACGTCGTACTGGTAGGGATTGGTGACCAGCTGCATGCAGGTGTTGTCGACGATGTGCTCGGCGTAGGGGATGCCGGGATGCTGCTCGGCGACCCTGCGGGCGCACTTGAGAAAGAGCCCGTCGGTAAGCTTCATGATGTTGGCCTTGTGGATGGCGTGGACCTTTTTGCGGCCGTGTTTCGCGGCGTAGTCGAAGGCGAATTTGGCGATGCGGGTAGAACCCTTCTCGGTGGTGACCTTGAGCGAGGTGCAGACGCCGGGAACGATCTCCTGCTCCAAGCCGACGTAGAGCCCCTCGGTATTTTCGCGAACGATGATCAGGTCGACGTCCGGATACTTGGTGTCGAGGCCGGGAAGGTTCTTGATGGGGCGGAAGTTGGCGTAGAGATCGAAGGTCTTGCGCAGGGTGACGTTGATCGAAGAGAAGCCGCCGCCGATGGGGGTGGTGACGGGGCCTTTGAGGGCGACGGTGGTGCGTTCTACCGACTCAATGAGTGCGCGGGGGATGTACTCGCCGTGTTTCTCGAAGGCTTCAGCGCCGGCGGCGTAGCGCTCCCAGGCAAAGCCGGCGCCGGTGGCGCGGCCGGCGTGTTCTACGATGCGCACGACGGCGTCGGTGACTTCAGGGCCGATGCCGTCGCCGGGAATGAGGGTGACGGCGTGGGTTCGATTGGATGGCTGGGTCATGATGGGTACGGCCGGGCGAGGCTCGGCGGCAGCGGGCCGGCTGCTAGTTGTGCCGGGCTGCGGAGCTTCCTTTCGTCTTGGTGTTGAGCAGCGTTTCGAGCTCTTCCTTGAACTCGCGCACGTCCTTGAAGTCACGATAGACGCTGGCGAAGCGGATGTAGGCGACGGTATCGAGGCGCTTGAGTTGTTCCATGAGGAGCTCTCCGAGCTCGGAGGTGGAGCGCTCGCGTTCCGGCGAGTCCATCAGGTAGACCTCTGCCGCGTTGACCACTTCCTCAAGCTGGGTGGAGGAGACAGGGCGTTTTTCGCAGGCGTGCAGGAGTCCGGTGAGCATCTTCTGGCGCTCGAACTTCTCGCGCCGCCCATCCTTCTTGACCACCATGTAGGGGATTTCGTCGATGCGCTCGTAGGTGGTGAAGCGCTTGTTGCAGCCCTCGCACTCGCGGCGGCGACGGATGGAGTCGGCTTCCTTGCTCTCACGGGAATCAACGACTCGATCCTGCGCGAAGCCGCAGTAGGGGCACCTCATAGCGTGTGCCGCCATTCTACCAGCCGGCCCTTGTAGCAGGGCCGCGAAGGGCACCGGGGAGCTGTGGTGCACTAAAGGCGCTTGCGGACGGCACGGCGAACGGCTTCGGTCGCCAGGCCATAGACCACGTGGGTAAACCACTCACTCACGCGTTCCTGCGCGGGCTGCTGGGGCACGGGTTCGGACAGGCCCATGCGGGGAAGCATCTGGTCATGGGCGACGCGGTTGACAGTGAGGCCGAAGACGCCGCCGCGCCAGGAGGTGACGCGGGGCGAGAGCTCGGCGGCAACACCGTAGGCGCCGCCAACCATGGTGCCGAAGCCCCAGTGGATGCCCTGGGTGACGGCCTGCTTGGTGTGGTCCTCGAGGTCGGCGCCCACTGCCTGGGCGCCGCGCTCAATCCACAGGCGGGGCGGTGCGAGCTCGCCCCGGGGGCGGGGCGGCACAAGCTTTTCTGCAACCACCTTGGCTGCCGAGCCGGCCAGCCCGCCGGCCACGCCTGCGAGCAGGCCTTTGACGAGCGAGAGTTGCCGGGGCGGCTTTGCGGACTTCTTCATACGGCCTGAGATGCAGAGGTCGCGAAGGGAGCAACCTGGAAGGCCGGGGGAAGGCCGGGCCTTTAGACTGGACGGGTGGACACCTCCTCGATCGTCATTCTGGACTTCGGTTCGCAGTACACACAGCTGATTGCGCGGCGCATTCGGGAGCTGAACGTCTTCTCCGTGGTGCTGCCCTGCACGGCGAGCACGGCGGAGATCCTGGCTCTGCGGCCGCGCGGACTGGTTCTCTCGGGCGGGCCGTCGTCTGTCTATGACGCGGATGCGCCGGCGGCGGATCCGGCGATCCTGGCGCTGGGGCTGCCGGTGCTGGGCATCTGCTATGGGCTGCAGTTTATCGTGCATCAGCTGGGCGGCAAGGTGAGGCCGGCGGCCAAGCGGGAGTACGGGCACGCAGAGGTGGAGCTGGGGTCCGGCCACGGAGCGGACACGTTGTTTGCGGGGCTGCCGGGGTCGATCCACGCCTGGATGTCGCATGGGGACGAGGCGCTGGAGCTGCCGGCCGGCTTTGCCGTAACGGCCAAGACGGCGAGCGCGCTGGCCGGGATCGCGAACGAGGAGCGGCGCCTGTGGGCGGTGCAGTTTCATCCCGAGGTGCACCATACGCGCTTCGGCTCCGAGCTGCTGGCGAACTTTGTGCTGCGGATCTGCGGCGCCGCGCCGGACTGGACCGCGCAGCACTTTATTACAGAATCGGTTGCGGCCATCCGGGCGAGGGTGGGGAGCGGCCATGCGCTGTGCGCCATTTCGGGTGGGGTCGATTCCTCGGTAGCCGCAGTGCTGGTCTATCGAGCCATCGGCGACCAGCTGACGTGCGTGTTTGTGGACAACGGCGTGCTGCGCAAGGACGAGTTCCGGAAGGTGCAGGCGAACCTGCGCGGAGGCCTGGGGCTGAACCTGGTGGCGGTCGACGCGTCCGAGCGCTTCCTCGCGAGGCTGGCCGGGGTGAGCGATCCGGAGACCAAGAGGAAGGTGATCGGGCGCGAGTTTATAGCGGTCTTTGACGACGAGGCGCATCGGATCCTGGAGCGGACAGGCGGGGTGGACTGGCTGGTGCAGGGGACGCTTTATCCGGACGTGATCGAGTCCTCCTCGGTCAAGGGACCTTCGCAGACGATCAAGAGCCACCACAACGTGGGCGGGCTGCCGGAGACGATGCGGATGAAGCTGATCGAGCCGCTGCGCGACCTCTTCAAGGACGAGGTGCGGCGGATTGGCCGGGAGCTGGGGATGCCGGAGGATATTTTGCAGCGGCAACCCTTTCCGGGCCCGGGGCTGGCGGTGCGCATCCTGGGCGAGGTGACCCGGGAGCGCGTGGCCATTCTGCAGGAGGCAGATGACATTGTGGTCTCAGAGATCAAGGCGGCGGGGCTGTACCAGCAGATCTGGCAGTCGTTTGCGGTGCTGTTGCCGGTCAAGAGCGTGGGGGTGATGGGCGACCAGCGTACGTATGCGGCCACCTGCGCGATTCGCGCGGTGCATTCGGAAGACGGCATGACGGCGGACTGGGTGCCGCTGCCGTACGAGGTGCTGAAGCGGATCTCAAGCCGGATTGTGAACGAGGTGCAGGGCATCAACCGGGTGGTATATGACATCACTTCGAAGCCGCCGGGAACGATTGAGTGGGAGTAGCTGCGGAGGCGTGAGGCCGAGGGTCCGCGGCGGGGAAAGAGCAGCCGCATGGCGGGCTGCGCATCCTATTGCCTGGTGAGACACGGCCGGCGCCGAAGAAGGGCGCGGGCCTGGCATCGGAGAGTGGCATGGGGCGTCTGGATGGGCAGGTAGCGATCGTGACCGGGGCAAGCTCCGGGATCGGGCAGGAGATAGCGGCGGAGCTGGCGCAGCAGGGTGCGCGGGTGGTGGTGGACTACGTGGGGTCGCCGGATGGGGCAGAGGAGACGCTGAGCCGGATCAAGTCTGCCGGGGGCACGGCGATCACCTTCCAGGCCGATGTGTCAAAGGTGGGGGAGGTGCAGGCGCTGGTGGAGGAGGCGTGGTCCGAGTTCGGGAGCGCGGACATCCTGGTGAACAATGCGGGTCTGGAAAAGAAGGCCGACTTCTGGGAGGTGACCGAGGCGGACTACGACCTGGTGATGGACGTGAACCTGAAGGGTGCCTTCTTCCTGACGCAGGCCTTTGTGCGCAGGCTGCGGGAAGCGAAGAAGCCGGGGCGCGTGATCAACATCAGCTCAGTGCATGAGGATATGGCGTTTCCAGGGTTTGCAAGCTACTGCGTGAGCAAGGGCGGCATGCGGATGCTGATGCGGGACCTGGCGATGGAACTGGGGCCGCTGGGGATCACGATCAACAATGTCGCACCGGGAGCGATTGTGACCCCGATCAACAAGAGCCTGCTGGAGGAGAAGGACAAGCTGGCGGCGTTGACGCAGAACATACCGCTTGGACGGATGGGCTCGGTGGAGGACGTGGCGCATGTGGTGTCCTTCCTGGCGTCGGAGGAGGCGGCCTATGTGACGGGCGCGACGTTTACCGTCGATGGCGGCCTGTCGCGCAACTACCGCGAGCAGTAGATGGCGCTGCGCATTGAGGACTACGCGCTGATCGGGGATTGCGAGACGGCGGCGCTGGTCGGCTTGAACGGCTCGATCGACTGGCTGTGCTGGCCGGACTTCGCGTCCGATGCGTGCCTGGCCTCGCTGCTGGGCGATGAGGAGAATGGCTACTGGCGGATTGCGCCGGCTGCTGCTGGTGGGGGCTTTGCGCCCGACGGAGTGTGGCAGGCGACGCGGCGCTACGTGGGGGACACGCTGGTACTGGAGACCAGGTTCGCGCAGGGTGGCGATGCGGTGCGCGTGCTGGACTTTATGCCTGCTGCCGGGCGGCACTCGCACGTGGTGCGGGTGGTGGAGGGCGAGAGCGGCAGCGTGACCATGCGCATGGAGCTTGCGGTGCGCTTTGGCAATGGACGCATTGTGCCCTGGGTGACGCAGCACACGAGACCCGTGGATGGCGGGGTGCACTTCGTGGCCGGGCCGGACTGCGTGGTGTTGCGCAGCGAAGTGGCCACGCGCGGCGAGGGGCGCCGGACGGTCGCGGACTTTGAAGTAGCGGCAGGGCAGCGTTGCGCGTTCACGCTGGGCTACGGGGACTCGCCCGGCGCGCGGCCGCCGGCGGTGGACGTGCAGCAGGCGCTGGAGCAGACGACGCATGCGTGGGCGGCATGGTCGGCGCAGGCGACGGGCGCGGGTCGATACACGGAGGCGGTGATGCGTTCGCTGCTTACCTTGAAGGCGCTGACCTTCAGACCCAGCGGCGGGGTGGTGGCAGCGGTGACGACGTCGCTGCCAGAGGCGCTGGGTGGGCCGCGGAACTGGGACTATCGCTACTGCTGGCTGCGCGACTCAACCTTTACCCTGCTGGCGCTGATGAACGGCGGCTACTACAAGGACGCGAAGGCCTGGGAGGGCTGGCTGCTGCGCGCCATTGCGGGCAGCCCGGAGCAGGTGCAGATCATGTACGGCATACGCGGCGAGCGGCACCTGCTGGAGTGGGAGGTGCCTTGGCTAGCGGGATACGAGAACTCGAAGCCGGTACGCATTGGCAATGCTGCAGCCGAGCAGCTGCAGCTGGATATCTACGGCGAGGTGATGGACGCGTTTTTCCATGCGATGCGGGGGATGAGCGCGGAGCTGCCGGCGGATTTCGCCCTGCAGTGCGCGCTGATTGAGCACCTAAGCGTGATCTGGCAGCAGCCGGACCAGGGGATCTGGGAGTCGCGGTCGGGGCCGCAGCAGTTCACCTACTCCAAGATGATGGTGTGGGTTGCTTTTGACCGGGCCATCCTGATTGCGGAGGCGCTGGGCGCGGTGGCGGCGGAAGCGCCGCTGGAGAAGTGGCGAGGCCTGCGCCAGCAGATCCACGACGAGATATGTGCGCGAGCGTACAACGAGAAGCTGGGGGCGTTTACCCAGACCTACGACTCGGAGCTGCTGGACTCGGCGCTGCTGCTGATGCCGGGGGTGGGTTTTCTGCCGGCGGAAGATCCGCGTGTGCGGGGGACCATTGAGGCGATCGAGCGCAAGCTGATGCGCAATGGGCTCCTGCTGCGCTATGACACGGGCGAGTCGGCCGATGGGCTGCCGCCGGGAGAAGGCGCGTTCCTGGCCTGCTCGTTCTGGATGGTGAGCTGCCTGAAGATGATCGGGCGCGAGGCCGATGCCCGGGCGCTGTTTGAGCGGCTGCTGGCGCTGCGCAACGATGTGGGGCTGCTGGCGGAAGAGTATGACCTGGCGCGGAAGCGGCAGGTGGGCAACTTTCCGCAGGCGTTTTCGCACATTGCGCTGGTCAACGCTGCCTTTGAGCTGGAGAAGCCGCAGGGCCGCAGGCGGCGTCATCGCGATGCTTCGCCACAGCACACGGCGACGGCGCCGGGCGTGGAGCTCGACCCGCATCCAATAGGTCAGAGCTAATTCACCGAAAGGCAGAGCAAGTCATGCATGTGTTCAAGGTTTGGGCTCCCGGGGCCGAGCGGGCCGACGTCAAGGTCGCCGGAGAGAAGTACCCCATGACGCAGGAAGAAGTAGG
>DASWUY010000316.1:0-4540 GCA_036401435.1 Acidobacteriaceae bacterium
GGCAGCACCACTGCGGCGCCCGGCCCTACCACCGACGAAGACAGCTTCAGAATCACGGTTGGCACCGTCTTCACGTCCATCCTGGACTCGGCTGCGTGCTCGGCGTAGTTCAGCCCGATGCCGAAGATGCGAGGCGGGCGCGGCACCGGCGCCAGCAGTTGCACGTCGCGGAGTGCGAGAGGCTCCGCTCCGCCCCCTGCAGCCTCTGCGGCTGCGGCCAGCGCCGTAGTGCCGCCTTCAATCAGCGCCAGCATGTCGGCTAGACCCACCGGGTAGACGCTTCCTGCGTGCACCACTCCTGCGCGGGCAGCACCCTGGCCTGCAACGTAGGTGACCAGCTTCATGCGCTCTCCCGCACCTCCGGGTTCCCCTTATACCGGTTGCCCGCGGCGCACGCAATCCGCGCCGGACAGGCCGGCCGGCAGCTGCGGCCAGGCGGCAATCTGCCCGGGCACAAAGCCGTTATGATACGTTCGGGGCTGCGTCCGGCTTCCGCGAGCTCCCACCATGACCCCGCAGCAGCTTCTCTCGATCGCACATGCCGCGACCCTGCCCCGCCCCCGGCAGCCTCGCCCTATCGTCGTCATCGGCGCAGGAGGCATTGTGCGTGCCGCCCACCTGCCCGCCTATGTCAAGGCCGGCTTCCCGGTCCTCGGCCTGATGGATCAGGACCCCGCCCGCGCCGCCGCGCTCGCCGAGGAGTTCGCCATCCCGCGCACCTTTGCTACCGTCAAGGAGGCTGTTCGCTTCGCCCCCCGCGACGCGGTCTTCGACATCGCCGTGCCTGCCTCTGCACTCCTGCACATCCTGCCGCAGCTGCCCGACGCCGCCACCGTGCTGATGCAGAAACCCATGGGAGAAACCCTGGCCGAGGCCCGCGCGCTGCGCACGGTCTGCCGCGACAAGGGCCTGGTCGCCGCCGTCAACTTCTCGCTCCGCTACTCACCGAACAACCTGGCCATCGCCGCCCTTGCCCAGGCCGGCATGCTGGGCCGCATCCATGACCTGCAGGTGCAGACCAGCACCTACACCCCGTGGCAGCTCTGGACCTTTCTTGCCACCGCGCCGCGCCTGGAAATCCTCTACCACAGCATCCACTACTTCGACCTGGTGCGCTCCTGGCTCGGCAACCCGCACAGCGTCTACGCCCGCACCGTGCGCAACCCGGAGACGCCCACGCTTGCCGCCACCAGGACCGTGGCCATCCTGGACTATGGAGACGACGTGCGCGTTTTCGTCGCGACCAACCACCACCACACCTTTGGCCCGCACCACCAGCACAGCTTCGTGCAGTGGGAGGGAAGTGCAGGTGCCGCCCGCATCCGCATGGGTCTGAACCTGGACTACCCGGCCGGCCTGCCCGATACAGCCGAGTTCGCCACCCGCGGCACCACCGAGCCCCGGTGGCAGAGCGTTCCCGTCTCCGGCAACAACTTCCCCGACGGCTTCATGGGCACCATGGGTGCGCTGCAGGCCTTTGCCGAGGGCTCTGCGCCCACGCTGCCCACGCACTACGAAGACGCCTTTCAAACCATGGCGCTGGTCGAGGCCCTCTATCGCTCAAGCGAGCGCCCCGGCGAGCCGCTGCCGCCGGACGACTAGGGCGCCTCGATCTCCAGCACGGCCTGCGTAAGCGACGGCGCACTGGCCGTCAACCTGATCCTGCCCGCACCCTGGCCCGACTGCACGATCACCTCAGCCAGCCCATGGAAGACGCTGCGCTGCCAGGTTGGCGCAGGGGTGACCATCCGCACCGCCGCGGGCCCGGTGCGGCCCCACTGAAAGCCCTGCATCCCCCGGCTGGCGGGCGCGAAGCGCGTCGCGTAGATGGTCACCACGTTCCGCCCCGGATGCAGCATCGCCGGGTCCAGCATGTACTGATATCCCACCCGGTTCGCTGCTAGCTTCTCCCCCAACGCGTGCCCATTCACGTAGATGGACTGCGTCTCCCCCACGCTCCGCAGCACCAACTCCACCGTCCGTCCGGCTCCCCCCTCCGGCAGGTTGAAGCTGCCTCGATACACGCTTGCCGTCGGATCGACCCGGTGCTCATTCCAGCGAGGATCGCGGGCCTTCTCCCAGGCGCTGTCATCGAACTCAGGTGCTGACTCCGGCCCGCTCGAGATGGACTCCACCGGTCGCGTGCGCCACTCGCCCACCGGGATCGTCGCCACCGTTTCGACATACTGATCCGGCTCATGCGAGCTGGGATCGCCGTTGCCCACGCCCAGGATCCTCGCCGGCCCGGCCACTTCAAACGACACCAGGCTTTCGGCATCCGGCACCAGCCGGCCCTTCGCATCCTCCACTTCGACCGTGATGACCGACACGCCATCGGCGCCCATCTTCGTGTCGCTCGGCTTCAGCACCACGCGGGCGGGCGCGGTCGTCGTCTCGACCGCATCGCTCGCCACCTTGCGCCCGGCCGCGTCAAAGCCCTGTGCCGACAGACGCCCCGGCGCGTAGTTGACCCTCCACTCCAGGTGCCCGTCGCTGGGCATCTGCTGCCGGCCCAGGCTGTTGTCGTTCAGCGTCAACTCCACGGCCGCCGCGTTGCTGTACACCCGCACATCGATCGGCTGTCCCTCCCTGCCGGGCCAGGTCCAGTGCGGCAGCAGGTGCACCATCGGCTTCTCGGTCCACCAGGACTCGAGCAGGTACGCATTGTCCTTGAAGAAGCCGCAGCTATCCAGCATGCCGAACTGCGACCCGATCGCCGGCCAGTCAAAGGGCGTCGGCTCGCCACGGTAGTCCATCCCAGTCCAGTAGAAGAGGCCGGCCGAGAAGGGACGCGCGCTGTGGAAGCGCCACGAGGCCTCGACCGTCGCATGCTTGTCCGGGTCAGGCACATCGACCGCGGTCAGGTGCTGGTGGTCGCGATCGTCCATGTAGACCCCGCGCGTGTGCTCGGACGAGGACTCTTCCGTGCCCACCACGGGCCGCTCCGGAAACCGGGCGTGCATCGCGTCGATATTATGCTGAATGAAATAGTTGAAGCCGAAGACGCCTGTCGCGAGGGAAGCGCCGCGCCCCGAGCTGCTTAGCGCAATCGTCGACAGCCGGGTCGGGTCGAGCCGCTTCGCGAACGCCTCGGTATCGCGCGTCAGCTTCTCTCCGAAGACGCTGTTCTCGAGCGCCCACTCTTCATTTCCCACCGACCAGAGGATCACGCTGGGATGATTGCGGTCGCGCACGATCATGCTCCGCAGCTGCTCGTAGCCTTCCGGGTTGGTGCCCATCATCCGGTTCTCATCGAGCACCAGCATGCCCATGCGGTCGCACGCGTCGAGCATCGCTGGTGCCGGCGGGTTGTGCGAGCTCCGAATCGCATTCGACCCAAACGCCTTCAGCTGCGCAATGCGAAAGACCTGCAGCCCGTCCGGCACCGCGACGCCCACGCCCGCATGGTCCTGGTGCAGGTCCGTGCCCTTTAGTTCCACGCGCTTCCCGTTCAGAAAGAAGCCCTGATTCGGATCGAAATGGATCGTGCGGATACCGAAGCTCGTCTCATAGCGATCCACCACCCTGCCCTGCTGATGGAGCGTGGTCACCAGCCGGTGCAGGTACGGCGACTCAAGCGACCAGAGACGCGCATCCCGCAACGGCAGCGTCACCTTCAGCTCGCCCGTGCCGGCCGCAGCCACGGTCGCCGGCACGCCGCGCGACGCAGCGACGACCGCGCCTGCTGCATCTTCGACCTCTTCGTCAACTGTGATCTCGGCGGGCTGCTCGCTCTCGTTCTCAACACTTAGCTCGGCTGTTACCTGTGCTTCCACATGCGCGGCTGCCGGGTCTGCTACCGCCGTTGTGACAAATGTGCCATCGTGCGCCACGTGTACCGGCGCGGTCTTCGTTAGCCACACGTGCCGATAGATACCCGCGCCCTCGTAAAACCATCCCTCTTCGACGGTCGCATTCGCGCGCACCACCAGCACGTTGCTGCCGCCATAGTTCAGGTAGTCGGTCATGTCGTAGTGGAAGCTGTCATAGCCGCTATGCTCGTTGCCCAGGTAGAACCCGTTCACCCACACCTGTGCGTCCCGATACACGCCGTCAAAGTCGATCCCGATGCGCCGGCCTTCATCCTCCTTCGGGATGGAGAACGTCTTGCGGTACCACCCCACGCTGTTCTCGGGGAAGTTTCGCCCGATGGCCTTGGATCCGTGATTCCCATCCCCTCTGCGATCAAAGGGCAGCTCCACCGCCCAGTCATGCGGCAGGTCAAGCGTGCGCCAGGTGCGGTCATCAAAGCGCGCTGAAGCGGGCCCGTCCGCCGACCCTGCCTTCGCCGAGGAAAAGGCAACCGTACCAAAGCCAAAGTCCCGGCTCGCGTCCGACGCATGGCCCAGCGCAAAGCGCCACCCTCTGTCCATCGACACCTTCTCGCGCGGCCCGGCCACCTGCGCGTTCGCGCCAGCGCTTACAAGTAGCAACATCATCCCCAACCAACGCAGGGCAGAGCTCACCTTCATCGTCACTCCCTCGACCTCCCTTCCATACTAAGCTGCCCTGCCTGGCATACAACTGCGCGGGGCGGCAT
>DASWUY010000317.1:0-7838 GCA_036401435.1 Acidobacteriaceae bacterium
GGATGAAAGGCATGCAGCGCAGAACCGTGTTGAAGCAGCTGGGAGGGGCCACGGCGACGCTCGCCGTGGCCGGGATGGGTTCCGCTGCCAGCCTGGCCGGCTTTGGGCAGGAGCCACGAAACCCCGCCACTACAGGCATCCTGCTGAACCAGGTTGGCCTGCTGCCGGGGCATGACAAGGTGGCAACGGTTCGTTCCGCATCTCCTTCCGCACCCGGCGCAGAGTTTCGCCTGCGGGCCGCGGCCGGCGGCAAGGTCGTCTACCAGGGCGCTCTCTCCAGCCCTCAACTCGATGCAGCCTCCGGCGACCAGGTCCGCCTGGCCCAGTTCTCGTCCTTCACCACGCCGGGCAGCTACCGGCTGGAGGTGGACACCGGGAGCAGCGAGCCATTCCTGATCGCGCCGAAGGTGTATGCTCCGGCGCTTCGCCTGGCCATGCGCTCCTACTACGGACAGCGCTGCGGGTGCGCAGTCGACCTGGGCAACGGCTACAAGCATCCGGCCTGTCACGCAGACGGCGCCTACCATGTCTCTTCCGGCAGGCAGGGCTCGGTTCCCAACCATGGCGGCTGGCATGATGCAGGCGACTATGGCCGCTACGTGGTCAACTCCGGAATCACGACCGGCACACTGCTCTGGGCGTGGGAGCTCTACCCCCAGGTACTCGAGCACTTGTCGCTCGACATTCCGGAGTCCGGCCGCCGGCTCCCCGACTACCTGGCGGAGATCCGATGGAACCTGGAGTGGATGCTCTCGCTCCAGGATGCCGACGGCGGCGTGTGGCACAAGCAGACCAGTGAACAGTTCTGCGCGTTTATCATGCCGGAGCAGGACCACCTGACCAGCTACGTCATCGGCACCGGCGCAGAGCCCTACAAGAACACCACCGCCACGGCTGACCTGGCCAGCGTTGCCGCCATCGCCGCGCGCTGCTACCGGCCCTATGACGCCGCCTTTGCAGACCGTTGCCTGCTGGCCGCGCGGCGCGCATGGACCTGGGCCATGGCGCACCCTCAGGTCCCCTTCACCAATCCCGCGCACGTGGGCACAGGTGGCTACGCCGACCAGCACTGTGCAGACGAACTGCTCTGGGCCTCTGCCGAGCTATGGAGAACGACAGGCGAGCCGCAGTACGAGCAGGCCTTCCTGGCAGGCATGGGCGACCGGGTCGTGGTTGCCGCACCCTCCTGGGGCGACGTGGGTCCGCTTGCCCTGTGGACCTATGTCCTCGCAGGACGGGAGGGTAACAGGGCGCAAAAAGACCGCATACGCGCAGCCACTGCGACGGCCGCAACCACCCTGGTCGCGCACGCGCAGCAGAGTGGCTATGGCACCACCATGGGCCTCACCGATTATGTCTGGGGCTCAAACGCCGTGGCCGCCAACCAGTCCCTGCTGCTCTTGATTGCCGACCGGTTCGCGCCCAACCGCAGCTGCGCAGAGGCCGCTCTCGGAAACCTGCACTATCTGCTCGGCAGGAACTGCCACGGCGTCTCCTGGGTGACCCAGGTGGGTACGCACCCCTTTGAGCATCCGCATCATCGGCCCAGCGCGGCTGACGGCATTGCCGCGCCCTGGCCCGGCCTGCTCTCTGCCGGGCCTTGCTCAGGCCACGGAGATGAAGTGGCACGCGCCATGCCCGCCATGCCGCCCATGCGCCGGTGGGCTGACGACCAGCGCGCCTACTCCATGAACGAGATCGCGATCAACTGGAACGCGCCGCTGGTCTTCCTGCTGGCCGCTGCGAACCCGACCGCACTCTAGGCGGCCTTGGGCAGCCCGCTTAGGCTCAGGAACACTCCACCAGGGCGGCCGACCCGGGGGGCAGATCGATCACTGCCTGACCGTCTGCGATCGCCAGTTTGTCGCGCACCGCCGCTTGCCACGCGCCCGCTGAGCTGACCTGTGAGGCGCCGAGCGTCACGTCCACCGTGTCCTCCAGCCGCGGAGCATAAAGGCGCAGCGCGGTGGCGCGCTCTGTTCTGCGACCAGCGTTGAGCGAGACACGGACCCCGCGAGCGGCCTGCTTGTTGAAGAGCAGAATCCTCGTCGCCCCTGACCCTGCCTGGACCGCATACGCACTTAGCGCTGCCGGGGTGAGTGCCTCGCCTGCATCGAGTGTCACCTCCAGCAGCCGCCCCGCGCCTGCTTCGGCAAACAGCAGCATGCCATAGTAGACGGGTCTGGCTACAAAGCCATGCTCCGGCGTACCGGCGATGGGTGTATACCACCCGTACCCGCCGCCATGGAAGTTGATCCCCATGCCCCCAGCGCGGGCCACCTGGTACATCAGGTCCGCGCTCCAGAGCGCTGCCGCAAAGGTATCGCTCACCCCCTGCTTGCCGGCCGCGTAGCAGGAGTTCGTCTCAGCCAGGCGAAAGGGCAGCCCCGTCTGCGACAGCACCTGCTGCATGCCGGCCAGCTGCGCCTCCAGTCCAGGATTGGTAAAGAGCCGCTCGATCGTCATGGCAGGATCGGTCGGCGGCCCTTCCGCATAGTAGTGGCTGGAGAGGAACTTCACATCGCTCTTGAAGCGCGAGGCAAACGGAACCAGCCACTGCTGCCCGTACGCGGTATCGGGCCCCGCAAAGGGAGCCAGCGGCTCGCGCGCCTTAATCGCATCGTAGAACTGCTTCCACTCCTCGTTGAACTGCTGCGCGTTGTAGTCCGCCTTCCGAATCCCGTTGCGCGCAAACAGGTCAGGCTCATTGCATAGCTGGAAGCCGATCAGCTTCTCCGGTCCAATCGTGTGCAGGACGTAGGACGCTTCGGCCGCAGCATCGGCCGCGGTGCCCTTGCCCATGTTGAGCCCGTAGATCAGCTTCCATCCCGTGGCGTAGACAAAGTCGCGCAGGTTGCGCACCGCCAGCGGCGTGATCCTGCGGTCGACCGCCGGCTTGTGCCCGGGGTCCGGCCCCATGGGCCCCTGGCCTGTCATCGCGGCCTGCTCGGCAGCGGTTGCCTCGGGCGCCCAAAAGCAGTACTCGCTGGTGTTGCCGCCAATGCGTAGCACGCCTTCCTTGCCCAGGCCGCGCATCATCCCGATCAGCCGAGTGTTGGCGCCCGAGAAGAAGCCGGGATCGCTCAACTGCGCCGACTCATAGCTGAGGCCGGTGAAATCCTGGGCGATCGTCTTTCCAGGCTGGCCAACGCTCAGGCGCACGGCGAGCGGCGGCTCGCTCACGTCTCCAAAAGCCCCGGCCTGCGTGAGTGCTGCGCCGGCAGAGACGAGTGCGGTATTGCGGACACAGTCGCGACGGTTCATTGCCGGTATTCGAGCACAAGCACCCCTCCATGGGCAACGCCCACGAGGCGCCCGGCGCCTAGCGCGGCAGTTCCTGGCTTCCTTCGATTGTGAAGCCGGCGCTCTCTACAGCGCCCTCGCCGGGCTGGCTGCCGCCCACCGAGAGGCGATAGCTCCCCGCCGTCACGCTACGCGCCCCGGCTGCATCCACCTGGCTCAGCTGCCGGGGCGACAGGGTGAAGCGCAGGCGGCGGCTCTCGCCCGCCTGCAGGTGCACCCGGTCAAACGCGGCTAGCACCAGGCGCGGCGACACATCGGTCGCGGGCGGCGTCAGGTACAGTTCTGCTACCTCGTCGCCGGCCCGCGCGCCTGTGTTGCGCACCTCGGCCTCCACCACCAGGCTGTCGCCTGCCTTCACCTTGGGTGTAGCCACATGCAGCGCGCTGTAGGCAAAGGTGGTGTAGCTGAGTCCATAGCCGAAGCCATAGAGTGGCTTGCCGCTGAAGTAGCGATACGTCCGCCCACGCATTGCATAGTTGTCAAACGGCGGCAGGTCGTCCAGCGAGTGGTAGAAGGTCAACGGGAGCTTGCCACCGGGATTGTTTTTTCCGAGCAGCGTGTTGGCAATGGCCGTGCCGCCGGCCTCGCCTGGATACCACGCCTCCAGCACCGCGGCCGCATGGGCCTGGGCCCAGTTCACCGCGAGAGCGCTGCCATTCAGCAGCACCACGACCAGCGGCTTGCCCGTGGCGCTGACCGCTTCAAGCAGTTGCTGCTGCACCGCGGGCAGGTCGATGCTGGTCCGGTCGCCGCCGGAGAAGCCCTGCACATGCACCGGCATCTCTTCGCCTTCCAACTCCGGCGAAAGCCCGACAAACGCGAGCACCACATCGGCCTGCCGGGCCGCTGCCACCGCCTCAGCCCGCAACGCAGCGACCGGCGGCAGCCACCGCAGCGAGAGCCCTCCGGCCAGCCGGCGGCTCTGGTGCGTGTACTCGATCTGCAACCGATGTGGTTGCGTATCCGCGAAGTGAAACAAGAGCGCCGGCGTCACTGAATCCCACGCCTCGGTGCCGGGCAGGTGCTGGCCCAGGTCCACTTCCTTGCCATCCAGCTGCACGCGCAGCTTCTCCACATCCGGGCATCGGCCGCAGCGTGAGGCTCTCAGGCCAAACGTGGAGTCGCCCGGTGCGGGCGGGGTGAGCATGCCGCTCCAGCGCACCGAGTAGCTGTCGGCCGAGAGCCCCGGCACAGGGCTCGCGTTGGTCCAGTCAAAGTCGATCTGCGGATCGATGCGTGTGACCGCGGGCGCGCCAGAGAAGGACGGATTGCTGTAGTACTCGGCTTTCAGCCCCGGCTGCCCGCTGCCTGCCTGGTCTGGAGCAAAGAGGGTGCGCGGCGCGGGCAGGGCTACGCCCTCTGCGTGCGGCGACCCCTGCGCGTAGACCACGCGCGATGAAGCAAACGCTGCCTGCACGCCGTCGACCGGGAACACCGGCGAGGAAGGGATGGCGTTGTAATTTCCCTCGATCGCCGCGATCAATGCCGCATTCGGCCCGATGACGGCCAGCGTGCGGATCCCGGGCTTCAACGGCAGCGTGCCATCGTTTTTCAGCAGCACCATCGCCTCCTCTGCCGCGCGTGTGGCCAGCAGTCGGTGCGCGGCGGAGTCATCCTCGCTGAAGGGCAGGCGCGCATACCCGCTCGTGCCCACTCCTTTGGGCGTGCCGTCAAACATGCCCAGCGCAAAGCGCGCGGTAAAGAGCCGTACCAGCGCCGTATCGAGGGCGCTCTCCGGCAGCAGCTTGTCCCGCACTGCCTGGGGCAGCGCCTTGTAGGTGTCGCCGCAGTTGGTGTCGGTCCCGGCCAGCACCGCGGCAGCCGCCGCATGTTCCGCGTCAGGCGAGGTCTTGTGCCCGGTAAAGAAGTCCTCCACCGCGCCGCAATCGGACGTGATAAATCCCTCAAACCCCCAATGCTTGCGCAGCGTGTCTGCCAGCAGCGCCTGGTTGGCACAGGCGGGCAGGCCGTTCACCGCGTTGTACGCGCACATCAGCGACCCGGCATGAGCCTCGGTAATCGTCGCGCGGAAGGCGGGCAGGTAGGTCTCTTCCAGATCGTGGGGCGAGGGAGTGACGTTGAACCGGTGGCGTTCCGACTCCGGCCCGCTGTGCACGGCAAAGTGTTTCGGCGTGGCGATCGTCTTTGGATGGAGGGTGTCGCTGCCCTGCAGCCCCTCGACAAAGGCTACACCCAGCCGGCTGGTCAGATAGGGATCCTCGCCGTAGGTCTCCTGCCCGCGGCCCCACCGCGGGTCGCGGAAGATGTTGATGTTCGGCGACCAGATGGTCAGCCCGTAGTACTGCGCGTGGTTGCCTTCGGCCATGGCCTGGTTGTACTTGGCCCGGGCCTCGGTGGAGATGGTGGTGCCGATCTCGCCCACCAGCCGCGTGTCCCATGTCGCGGCCATGCCGATGGCCTGCGGGAACATGGTGGCATAGCCTGACCGTGCCATGCCGTGCAGGCCCTCATTCCACCAGTTGTATTCCGCGATGCTCAACCGCGGCAGCGCCGGCGCCTCGTTCATCATCTGCGCGGCTTTCTCTTCAAGCGTCATGCGCTTGACCAGGTCCTGCGCACGTTCCCGCGCGGGCAGCGAGGCATCCTCGTAGGGCGCCTTCTGCTGGGCCAGGAGTGGACAAGCGAGCGACGCGGCGAGGAGCGCGTAGGTCAATGCCTGCTTGCTGCGCGTCACAGGAAGTCCTCCTCAGGCCACGCGGCCTGTCTGGGTGCTGCCCGACTATAAGGAGCGTCGGAAACCCTGTCAAGGCTGCCACCGGTCGCATCTTTCTCTCTATGGCTACCTACCAGAGTGGAACCAGTGTGATCCGGATCGACCACCAGGAACCAGGCCGGGAGCAGACCCAGGAGCGCGCACAGGACAAGGCGCAAAGCCGGCCGCACGCGGCACTGGTCGTGCTGCACGGATCAGGCGGAGCCAGCCGCTACTGGCTGGAACGCTTTGCGCCCGCCATGGGCCGATTCGGCATGGCCGCCTACGCCCCGCACTACTTCGATAAGACGGGAACAGACCGCGCCACGGCCGAGATGATTCTCGATGGCAAACACTTCGCGCAGTGGCTCGCCGCGGTCAAGGACGCGATCACCTACGTGGCCCAGCGGCCCATGGTCGATGCGCGGCGCATCGGCGTGCTCGGCATCTCGCTGGGCGGTTACCTGGCGATCGCCCTCGCCGCAGAAGACACAAGGGTGCGCGCGGCGATCGAGCTCTCGGGTGGCATGCCGCCCGGCTGGGAGGATCGTCTCTCCCGCGCCACGACGCCCGTGCTGGTGTTGCATGGCGAGCAGGATACGGTCGTGCCTGTCTCGGAGGCGCACAAGCTCGCTGCCCTGCTGCAGGCGCACCGGGTCGAGCACCAGGTCGAGCTCTTCGCCGGCGAGACGCACTGGTTCTCCGCCCGCGCACAGCCAAGATTGCTGATGGCCTGCGCCACCTTCCTGGGCCGGTACCTGCTGTAGCGGGTGCCCGCTTGCACACAGCAGCGGGCTTGACATACAAGAGTGGGCATGACGAAGAGTGTGCTTGTCGGCGCGGCGCTGTTCAGCCTGTGCCTCACCTGCTACGCCCAGGTACCCACGCCGCCCGACGACGCCATGGCCAAGGTCATGGCCGCGCTTTCGCCGCAGGCAAGAACCACGGTCGAGCGCCTGCGCACCCTGAACACGATCGCAGCAGACCAGTGGCGCTACCATGCGGGCGATCTCGCCCACGGCGAAGCCGTCACCCTCGACGACAGCAGCTGGCCAGTCGTGTCGCCGAAATCCAAGGCGCCCGGGGAAGCCGCCTGGTATCGCCATTCCATCGAGGTTCCTCGTACGCTTCACGGTTACGACCCCACCGGCATGCGCCTGTGGCTGCGCTTCCGCGCCTCGGCGGGCGATTCGGTAACCGAGATCATCTATGTGAACGGAAGCCGTGTCGCCATGGGCGAGGCTCTGGAGCCTGTCCTGCTGACCGAGAGCGCCAAGCCCGGCGATCGCATCCTCGTCGCGGTCAAGCTGCTGCAGAGCTCGTCGGAAAAGACCTTTGAATCCGCCAGCGTGCGGGCTGACTACGCCAGCGGCCGTCCCAACCCCTTCGACCTCAGCACCGAGGTGCTCTCGGCCGAGGCCCTGATCCCGACCCTCTCCCAGCAGCCGGATGCAGATCGCGCGGTGCTTGAAAAGGCCGTCGCGCTCGTCGATATGCAGGCTCTTGCCGGCGCGGCTACTCCCTCTGCGCAGCAACAATTCGATCGTTCGCTCACCGCGGCTGAAGAGCAGATGCGTACCCTGCGGCCCATGCTGCAGCAGGCTACCTTTCATCTCACAGGGAACTCGCACATTGACGCAGCCTGGCTCTGGCCGCAGTCGGAAACAGTGGATGTGGTGAAACGTACCTTCTCCACCGCCGCCCAGTTGCTCAACGAATATCCCAGGTACACCTACACGCAGTCTGCCGCGCAGTACAACGACTGGATCGCCGACAAGTACCCCTCCATCGAAAACCAGATAAAGCAGCAGATCAAGCGCGA
>DASWUY010000318.1:0-2402 GCA_036401435.1 Acidobacteriaceae bacterium
CGCACCCCGCCCCTTTACAATCAAGGCCTGTGGCAGGCAACGAAGATCGATCGTCCCGCTACACCGCAGGGCAGCGCGTCGCCCTCTGGGTTGTGCCTCGCGCCGCTGCCCTGCTCATCACCGCCATCGGCTTTACCCTGCGTTTTGAGGACCTGCTGGAGCCGGGCGCTACCGTCGAAACGCCGCCCAACAGCGGCATCTACTGCTTCTGGCACCAGTGCACGCTCCTCGCGGCTTGGCGCTTCCGCCCCTTCCACCCCTGTGTCCTCATCAGTCGCAGCTTTGATGGGGAGTTGGTGGCCCGCACCCTGGCGCTGCTCGGGTACCGCACCGTGCGCGGCTCCAGCTCGCGCGGTGCGGTGGCCAGCCTGCTCGGCCTGCGCGCCGTTGTGCAAGCCGGAACCCCGGCCGTCTTCACCGCCGACGGCCCCCGCGGCCCCATCCACCAGGCCAAGCCCGGGCCCCTCAAGCTGGCCCAGATCACCGGCTCGCCCATCGGCAGCTTCCACCTGCAGCCCGCGCGCGCCTGGACCCTCCGCTCCTGGGACCAGTTCATGATCCCCATGCCCTTCACCCGCGTCGTGGTCGCGTGGTCGCGCAAGCTGCCGGCCCCGACGCCCGACGCAGGCCCCCAGGACCTCGAGGCCACGCGCCTCGAGCTGGACCAGGCCCTCGAACGCGCCCGCCTTCACGCCCTCGCCCACCTGGCCGCGCGCCGCACCCATCTACACTGATCCCGTCCCATGCTGGTCTCTGACTTCGACTACCAACTGCCCCGCGAACTGATCGCCCAGCAGCCCCCTGCCGAGCGTGCCGGCGCCCGCATGCTCACGCTCGACCGCCACACCGGCGCACTCGCCGACCGCCGCTTCCTCGACCTGCCTTCGCTGCTGCGCGAAGGCGATGTGCTGGTGGTCAACGATAGCCGTGTGCTGCCCGCACGCCTCTACGCTGAACGGGCCGGCCTCCGCCCCCAGCCCGGCCAGCGTCCCGCCCAGGTCCAGGTCCTGCTCACCGAGCAGCGATCCGCATGGGAGTGGGACGCCCTCGTACGCCCGGGCCGCAAATCGCACGTGGGAGAGCGGCTCCATTTCCTCGACCCTCTCTCCGAACGCCTTCTGCTCGCAGCCGAGATCGTTGCTCACGGACCCTACGGCCAGCGCACCCTCCGCTTCGACCCTGTCCCCGACTTCTACGCAGCACTCGAGACTCTGGGACACATGCCCCTGCCCCCCTACATGCATCGACCCGACCAGCCCACCGACAAGGATCGTTACCAGACCGTCTACGCACGCGATCGCGGGTCCATTGCCGCTCCCACCGCAGGCCTGCACTTTACTGAGGAGGTGCTCGCCGCCATCCGCGGGCGCGGCGTTACGATCGTGCCCATCACCCTCCACGTCGGCCTAGGAACCTTTCAGCCCGTGCGCGTCGAGCGACTCGAAGACATCGTCCTGCACACCGAACGCTACACGCTGCCTGCCGCCACCGCGGCAGCCATTAATCTCGCCGTGGCGCAAGGCCGCCGCGTCCTCGCCGCCGGCACCACCACCGTGCGCACCCTCGAGCACTGCGCCCGCCTTGGTACCACCCTCACCCCGCACTCCGGCCAGACCAGTATCTTTCTCTCGCCCGGCTCGGAGTTCCGCATCGTCACCGCCCTGCTGACCAACTTCCACCTGCCCCAGTCCACACTGCTCATGCTGGTATCCGCCTTCGCCGGCTACGATCGCACCATGGCCGCCTACCGGCACGCCGTCCAGCAGCAATACCGCTTCTTCTCCTACGGCGATTGCATGTTCATCAGCTGACCGCCTGCCCGGCCGCCCGGCGCGAACGCAGTAAACTTGAGCCTCTATGCCAGCCGCGACCCAGCCGCCCGTCTTCCTGCTTGACTCCATGTCCTTCATCTTTCGCGCCTACCATGCCATGCAGCGACAGCGGCCCATGTCCACCCGCGGCGGCACGCCCACTGCCGCTACCTACGTCTTCGTCAACATGATCAACAAGCTCCGCCGCGACTTCTCTCCGGAATACTTCGCGGCTGTCTTCGATGTGAGCTCCCCCGTCTTTCGAGACGAGCGCGCCAGCACCATGAAGACAGTCAACAAGTGGAACATCAAGACCCAGACGTTTGAGGAAGTGGACTACGGCGGTTACAAAGCCAATCGCGTCTCCATGCCCCCTGACCTCGCCCAGCAGCTCCCCTACATCCGCCGCGCGCTTGAGGCGTTCCACATTCCCATCCTGCAGCATGCCGGCTTTGAGGCAGATGACGTCATCGGAACCCTCGCCGCAGAGGCCGCGCGTCGCGGCTCCCCCGTCTACATCGTCTCCAGCGACAAGGACATGCTTCAGTTAGTCAACGATCACGTCAAGGTACTCAACCCGATGAAAGATAA
>DASWUY010000319.1:0-2775 GCA_036401435.1 Acidobacteriaceae bacterium
AACGGGGTGCGCTATGCCAGGAGAGAAGAGCGGCAGCTGCTCGATGTCTTCACAGCCATCCGGCACCATGTGGAGCTCGAACACGCCGGCCGCCTGCTGGCGCGCAACAGCGAACGCCACCTGCGGTCGGCAGCCGGGATGCACGCGCTCTTTGCCGACCTGCCCCATGCAGTCAGTAACACGGTCGAGTTAGCGGCTCGACTTAGCTTCCGGCTGGACGATCTGGGCTATGAGTTTCCCCGGTACCCGGTGCCTGAGGGCGAGACCATGGCCTCGTTCCTCAGAAAGCGTGTGGAAGAAGGAGTACGCAGCCGCTATGGCGCGCATGCGGACAGGACGCTCTTGCCGCGGGCGAGCAAGCAGGTAGAGCGCGAACTGGCACTGATCGAGCGCCTGGGCTTTGAAGGCTACTTCCTCATCGTGTGTGATATTGTCTGCTTCTGCAAGTCGCACGACATCCTGATCCAGGGGCGAGGCAGCGCGGCTAACTCCGCCGTATGTTATGCCCTGGAGATTACGGCCGTGGATCCGGTTGGCATGGAGTTGCTCTTTGAGCGCTTCCTGAGCGAGAGCCGGGGCGAGTGGCCGGACATTGATATTGACCTGCCATCGGGCGACAAGCGCGAACAGGCCATCCAGTATGTGTATCAGCGCTATGGTGAACTGGGCGCAGCCATGACGGCCAATGTGATTACCTACCGGGGCCGCTCTGCGGCGCGCGAGGTGGGCAAGGTGCTGGGCTTTGACCAGGAGACGCTCACGCGGCTCTCCGGCCTCGTGGGTCACTGGGAGTGGAAGGCCAAGACCGACACCATGCCAAACCAGTTTGCGCAGGCAGGCTTTGACCTGGAGCACCCGCGCATCGCGACCTATCTGAACCTGTGCATGGCCCTGCAGGACCTGCCGCGCCACCTCGGGCAGCACTCCGGCGGCATGGTCATCTGCCAGGGCCTGCTGAACAAGGTGGTGCCGCTCGAGCGCGCCTCGATGCCAGGGCGCACGGTGGTGCAATGGGACAAGGAGGATTGCGCCGACCTCGGCCTGGTCAAGGTCGACCTGCTCGGCCTGGGCATGATGGCCGTGATGAAGGATTGCGTGGAGCTGATTGATGAGCACCATGGCAAACGGTATGACCTCGGCGCCTTGCCGCAGGATGTAGAGGAGGTGTACGACACGCTCTGCCGCGCCGACACGGTGGGCATGTTCCAGGTAGAGAGCCGCGCCCAGATGGCCTCGCTCCCGCGCAACATGCCGCGGCGGTTCTATGACATCGTGGTGCAGGTGGCGATCATCCGCCCGGGCCCCATCGTGGGCAAGATGATGCACCCCTACATGCGCCGGCGCCAGAAGAAGGAGGAGGTCACCTACCCGCATCCTTCGCTGAAGCCGGTCCTCGAGCGGACGCTCGGTGTTCCCCTGTTCCAGGAGCAGCTGCTGCGCATGGCGATGACGGTAGCCAACTTTACCGGCGCCGAGGCCGAGGAGCTGCGCCGCGCCGTAGGCATGCGACGCTCCATGGCTCGTATGGAAGAGCTGGTGGTCAAGCTGCGCGCCGGCATGACGGCCAATCACATCGACCGCGAGACCCAGGATTCGATCGTGCAAAGCGTCTCCAGCTTTGCCCTGTACGGCTTTCCTGAGAGCCACGCGGCCAGCTTTGCGCTCATCGCCTATGCCTCGGCATACTTCAAGGTGCGCTACCTGGCGGCGTTTACCTGCGCCATTCTCAACAACCAGCCCATGGGCTTTTACATGCCGGCGGTGCTGGTCAAGGATGCGCAGCGGCACGGTCTGCGCATCAAACCGATCGATGTGCAGCGCTCCGGCTGGCTGTGCGCACTCGAGCGTGAGCCGGACCAGTCGCTCTCGCTGCGCATGGGCCTGATGTATGCCAAGGGGCTGCGCGCGCAGGCTGCGGACGTGCTGGTCAAGGAGCGGGAACGAGGGGGACGCTTCCTGAGCGTGGACGACCTCTCGTCGCGCCTGCGGGCCAGCCCGGGCGGGGCGCTCTCGCGGCGCGAGATGACCCAGCTGGCGCGTATCGGCGCGCTCAACTCGCTTGGCGAGGTGGAGCATCGACGGGACGCGCTGTGGCAGGTGGAGCAGGCCGGCCGGCCGGCCGGACCGCTGCTCGAGTCGCCGGCTGCAGCCGAGGCTTCGCCGCTCAAGCGCATGACCACCGAAGAGCGGCTGGTAGCCGACTTTGGAGGTACCCGGCTGACTACCGGGCCGCATCCCATGGCCTACAAGCGCGCCTGGCTGCGCGGCCAGGGCATCCTTTCCTCAACCGAGCTGGCCCGGACCAGGCATGGCGCCTATGTCAAGGCAGCCGGCTGTGTGATCGCCCGCCAGCGGCCCGGCACAGCCAGCGGCTTCATCTTCCTCTCCATGGAGGATGAGACAGGCATCTCCAACGTCATCATTCATCCCGAACTGTATGAGCGGCAGCGGATGCTGGTCGTAGGGGCGAAGTTCCTGCTGGTGGAGGGGCGCTTGCAGAATGAGGACAGCGTGGTGCATGTGCGGGCAGAGCACCTGGCTCCGCTGGCCATCGCCGCCATCGAAACGTCCTCGCATGACTTCCACTGAGCACGCGGCCGCCGACAGAAAACTTCCGTTCCCCGAGTGAGGAAAAAGTGCTGCGCCCTCTACCCCTGGCGGCCTGTGCCGGCGTCTAAACTGGAGACAGCAGTGGCTCGCGTCGCGCTGAACGTTGGCCGTTGGCCGGAGGAGGCAGGATGAGACTACGAGACGGAATCCTCGGCCTGGCAGCAT
>DASWUY010000320.1:0-7456 GCA_036401435.1 Acidobacteriaceae bacterium
ACCAGCACGCCTTCAAAGTTGGCGTTCTGCACGACGAAGCCGGTGATGTGGACCCCGGCTAAGCCCGGCGTGTCGAGGCCATTGATGAAGATGCCGCGGCTGTGTCCCGCAGCATCGATGGTAGCTGCGTTGCCGGTCAGCGAAAGCGGCTTGGTGATGGTGACTTCTTCGGCGTACACGCCGGCCTCGACATCAATCAAGTCGTTTGGGGCGGCCGCTGCGACGGCGTCTGCGATGTGCTTGTAGCAGCCGTGTGAGCCCGCCGGATCGACGCACAGGGAAGCCGCGCCTGCGGCCATGGTAAGCAGGGGAACCGCTGCTGCCGTAAGCAGGCGCAGCCGTGTGAAAGCGTGCATGGTGAAGTCTCCTCGAGGATGGACCTGTCTCGAGTGGCGGCGGCTGACCCCGGCCGCTGCGAGACGTGGATGAGGCGGGATGTCCCGGCGATACGCGGTCAGGCTCTCGCGATGGCGTTGGGGGGCGCCAGCACACGCGGGAGGTACCAGGCAGTCGAACGACGGCAACATCCTATACCTGGAGGCACACCTGGTGACAGATACAATGTGCAGAGCTTCCCGAGGTACGCCATGGTCAGATACGCCGTTCTGCTTTTGTGCCTCGCGGCTTGCGCGCCGGCCCGGAAGGGCAATGGGGCCACTCTCCAGGACGGGCAGTCCGCCCCCGCCGGCGCAAGTGCTGTGCCTGACGCGGACGGCGTTTACAGTGTGGGCGGCGCCGTTTCGCCGCCAAAGATTCTCAACTGGGTAGAGCCGCAGTTTACCGAGGAAGCCCGGAAGAAGAAGGTCACCGGGACCTGCGTCCTGTCGCTCGTCGTTGGCGCAGACGGCATGCCGCGCGATGTCAGGGTGCTGCAGTCGATCTCGACCGGACTAGCCCCCAAGCTGCAGTCCGTGGGACTGGGCCTGGACGAAAAAGCGAGGCAGGCGGTGCAGCAGTACAGCTTCCAGCCCTCGTTGTACCAGGGTCAACCGGTCGCGGTGAAGATTCACATCAATGTAACGTTCCGGCTGCGGTGACTGTGGCGGGTCAGCGGCATATTCACTGCAACGCAGAGGACGGCAGCCCGCGGGCTGCCGTCCTTTGTAGGAGCTTTGAAGGCCGGACCTCAGGCCTTGCGACCCATCGTCCGACGAGAGACTAGATGGCCTGGACGTTCTCGGCCTGGAAGCCCTTGGGGCCACGCACGACGTTGAACTGGACGCGCTGACCTTCCTGAAGGCTGCGGAACCCGTTCGCGCTGATGGCGGTGAAGTGAACGAAAACATCTTCGTTGTTGCTCTCGCGAGTGATGAAGCCGAAACCCTTTGCGTCGTTAAACCACTTAACTGTGCCTTGTTCCATGGTGATGTGATTCCTTAGAGATTGAAATTCGCCGATATTAGAGCAAGGCAGAACGCAGGCCGTACTTCAAAACCTTGCAGAACAAACCCACTCAGTAACGAGCTTGATTCAAGCTAGCTTACTTTTCTGTTTTGCACAAGTCCAATCTTGTCTCGCATGGCCACGGCTGACCCCGGCGCGGCCGCATCTCCCTGTGTCGTCGCCAGTTGCACCGCTGGCGGCGCATTTCGCATCTAGAGGAAGAGATGGCCGACGAACTCTACCTGAGCCTCTGGTATCCGAACTTCCGTACCAGCTCGCTGGGGCCTGCGCTCCTGGGAGTGATGCGGCAGTTCGCGGTTGTCGGTGCCGCTGGGAACCAGCCCTCGCCCCGCATCCACGCGGCTGCTGCCTATCCCATTTCCTGGAACGAGAGTGCCGTCTATCAGCGAATCTACGACGAGGATGAAGACGCAGAGGCAGCGCCCGAGAGGGCCGTGCCCGCCGCGCTCGCGTCGCTGCACGAGGACTTCGCCTACGAGTTCGAGCTGTTCTGGGAGCTGTGGGCGCTTGAGACCGGCGGCGGCCTGGACCCGGTCTGGAAGAAGGAGCCCTCGGAGGTGCGCATCGTCGGCTACGGGCCGGAGTTCGACGACGCAGCCTTTGAGCAGAACGGGCAGATACGCATCGACTTCGGTGCAGATACGCCCTTCCTTCAGGAAGAAGTGGAACTGGACGACGAAGGGGCCGCGTGCATCCGCGAAAACGTGAAGCTTCTGGTCGACTTCACCAACGCCATACAGCAGCATTGCGGCATTTCGAGCCGGCTGCTTTGGTCCGATTCCGGCGAGAGCCTGGCCCAGAAGCTGGTCGCGCGCCTGCAGCAGGTCAACTGATTCAGGCAAACTACGGTACCCCTGGCGCCGCTCTGAGCGGCGCTCCCCGCAGGTAGACTCAAGAGAATGCCCCCGCCCAGTGTCAGGCATCTGCGTCGCTCGGTGGCCGCCGGCGGCGTGCTCCTGCTGGCGGTGCTGGGGGTCTTCCTGGGGCTGGCACGGCTGCGCGGGCACTTATTTCACCTCGACCTGCCCGGCCGGCTGGGGGTCAACATCTCTCAGACAGCGAATGGCTTCACCTACTCGCAGTCCGAGAAAGGCCATACCCTCTTCACGATCCACGCCTCAAAGCTGGTGCAGTACAAGGCAGAGCAGGCCGAGCTGCACGACGTGACCATCACCCTCTACGGCCCGGAGGGCAGTGGACGCACCGACAAGATCTACGGCAGCGACTTCCTTTACGACCGCAACCAGGGCACGGTGCGTGCCAACGGGACGGTGCAGATCGACTTCGCGGCTCCCGCGACCAGGCCGCCGGGCACAGGCGCGGCGCCTGGCAAGGCTGCAGCGCCTTCGCCTCCTCAGAACAACACCGTGCACGTAACCACCAGCGGCCTGGTCTTCAACCAGGGGACGGGCGAGGCGACCTGCGACCAGCGCGTGGACTTTACCCTGCCCCGGGCATCCGGATCGGCGGTGGGGGCGGACTACAACGCGAAGAGCGGGCTGCTCATCCTGGGACGCGACGTGACGCTCACGACGATAGAAGCCGGGCCGGGCAGCCAGGCGGGCGCAGTGGTGCACGCGGCCCACGCGCAGCTGCTGCGGGAGACGCACCAGGCCTACCTGATCAAGGCCGACAGCGCCTATGGCGGGCGGCGGACGACCTCGGACCAGGCGGTGGTCACCTTTCGCGGCGACGGCTCTGCCGAGACCGTGGACGCGCGGGGCCACGTGCACGTGACGACCGAGACAGGCGCCGAGCTCCGATCCTCGACCGCGATGATGGAGCTCGACGCACAGAGCCAGCCTGCCTCCGTGCACCTGGACGGGGGAGTCACCTACCACTCGGAAGACCAGGGGCAGACGATGCAGGGAAGCGCGGTGCAGGGCACGCTGACCTTTGCTGCGGCGACCGCGCACCCGCCGGGGCACGGCGATGCTGCACCTCAGGCCCAGCTGCACCACGCGCGGTTTCGAGACGCGGTGAGCTTTGTGCTGCAGCAGCACTCGTTCGCCGGCGACCCGAACGGCTCCTCCACCCGCGAGATGCGGGCTACCCAGCTGGATGTCGACTTTGCCCCTGGGCCAAGCGGCAAGGCAGAAGCCCAACGCGCTCTGGGCGTGGGTGGGGCGATGGTCAACCTGCATGACATTCCCGCGAAGATGCCGGCCAAGAACACCTCCATCCGCGCGGACCAGCTGCTGGCAACGCTGGCCAATGGACGCGAGATCAAGCTGCTGGACGGGCAGGGGCATACCCAGGTGGTTGAAACGGCGCCTGACGGGGCCACCAGCACCAGCGCTGGAGACACCCTGCACACCACCTTTGCCAGCGCCGCCGCACGCAACAGCGGGGCCGAGTCGGGCGCCGCCCAGGTGGATACTGCCATCCAGCAGGGAAATGTCGTCATCACCCAGGTGCCGGCAAACAGCGGCGGCGCGGCGAGCCCGCTGCATGCAACCGCTGCCCGCGCCGAGTACCACGCGGCCGACCAGATCGTGCACCTGACCGGGGACCCGCACCTGCGCAACGACACGCTGGCGCTGACCGCGGACCGGGTTGACTACCATCGAGACACCGGCGACGCGACCGCCGTGGGCCAGGTCAAGTCGACCTACGTGCAGCAGGGCGGGCAGAAGGCGCCGACGCTGGGCGGAGACGGCCCGGTGCACGTGGTGGCGGACCATGCCCAGATGACGCGAAGCAGCAACCTGAGCGTCTTCTACGGGACCCAGGGCACGCTGGCACGCATGTGGCAGGGCGGCGACGCGGTGGCAGCGCCGGTGCTGGAGCTGGGCCGGGAGCAGCAGACCCTTGATGCGCACGGCGCGCCGGGCGACCGGGGGCCCGTCGTGCACGCGACGCTCGGTGCCCGGGCCGCAGCCTCGCCGGCTGCGACGGCCTCAGCTGGGGGCGCGACCGCCCCGGCCGGCCACCCTACCCAGAAGCCGGGGGAGGCGCGTCTGACCAGCCAGACCCTGCACTACGCCGACAAGGACCGCCGCGCCGACCTGCATGGCACGGTCACGGCCGAGCAGCCCTCCGGCGTGGTGCACGCGGATGAGGCGCAGATCTACCTCACCCCGGAGAGGAACAAGCCGTCGGAGCTCGACCACCTGGTGGCGAGCAGCCATGTGGTCATCCTGCAGCCGGGCAGGCGCGGCACCGGAGACCGACTGGTCTACACGGCGGCCGACCAGCGCTACCTGCTCACCGGCACACCCGGGCAGCCGCCCCGCGTGGTGGATGCCGAGAAGGGAACCACGACCGGCGCAGCGTTGCTCTTCCGTGGCGCGGATGATAGCGTCGAGGTGTCCAGTCAGCTGAGTCCTGGCGCAGGGTCTGCAGCATCGAATCAGCATGGTCGCACGGTGACCGACACCCACACGCCGAAGTAAATGCAAACCCTCTCCACCGACGAAATCGGCAAGTCCTACAAGAGACGCCAGGTAGTGCGCGGCGTCTCGATCCACGTAAGCCAGGGTGAAGTGGTCGGGCTGCTGGGGCCGAATGGCGCTGGCAAGACCACCAGCTTCTACATGATTGTCGGCCTGGTCACCCCTGACGTGGGACGCATCCTGGCCGATGGCCAGGACATCACGCGCGTGCCCATGTACCTGCGTGCGCGCAACTATGGCATCAGCTACCTGCCGCAGGAGCCGTCTGTCTTTCGCAAGCTGAGCGTGGAAGACAACATCCTCGCCGTGCTCGAGGCGCAATCCATCTCGCCGCAGATGCGGCGCTCGCGGACAGAGAAGCTGATCGAACAATTGAACCTGAACCACGTACGCAAGACGCTCGGCTATGCACTCTCGGGTGGAGAGCGGCGCCGGGTGGAGATTGCGCGCAGCCTCTGCATTCAGCCTTCCTTCATCCTGCTGGACGAACCGTTTTCCGGCATTGATCCCAAAGCCGTGCAGGACCTGCAGGAGATCATCTACGATCTGAAGGCAAGCGGGATCGGTGTCCTGATCACCGACCACAACGTGCGCGAAACGCTCTCTGTCACCGACCGCGCCTACATCATCAGCGAGGGTCGCATCCTGGCCGACGGGACCCCGCAGCAGCTCGGCAGTGATCCCGAGGTGCGACGCATTTACCTCGGCGAAAACTTTTTTCTGCGCTGAACTGTCGAGCCTCTCAGCCATCCGGCGAGGGGTACGATGGTGCCACCGCAGGGGACGAAACATTGGTTCGCCTCGTCTAACTTTTGTAGACTCTCCTTTACGCTCAGTCACTTCCGCCGAACAAGGTCGGCAAGCCTTCCATGGTCTCTCTCCAACCCAAACTGAATCTGAAGGTCTCGCAGCGGCAGATCCTTACGCCGGGCCTGATGCAGATGGTCAGCGTGCTCGCGCTCAATAAGCTTGAGCTCAAGGAGATGATTCAGGCAGAGATGGCGGAAAATCCAGTGCTTGAAGAGCTGGAAGAGAACGTGCCCATGCTGGACCACGTGGCCGAGGCGGAGTTACAAGGTGCGGCCACCGAGCGCGACAAGCCTGACCCCTTTGAAGAGATTGACTTTGGCTCCTACTTCCAGGAGTACCTGGACCCGGGCTTCCGCTCGCCTCAGAACTTTGAGGTCAACGAGAAGCCGTCGCTTGAAAACTATCTTTCGCAGCAGGGCTCGCTTTCCGATCACCTTGTCTGGCAGCTTGGCTCGCTCAACCTGGCCGCCGCCGTCCGTGATGCGACCGAGTACATCGTTGGCAACCTGAACGAAGACGGCTACCTGCACGCGACTGCAGAAGAATTGCTTGCTGGCTACCGGAGCCAGATCCTCGCGGAACGGTGCTCCAATGCGGCGGCCCTGCTCAGCGGCGCTGAAGAGAGACTCGCACTCGCCTTGTCCATCGTGCAGACGCTGGACCCGATCGGTGTAGGGGCGCGCGACCTGCGCGAGTGCCTGCTGCTGCAGATCCGGGCCTGCCGCCGCGACCTGCTGGCACAGACCCGCAAGAGAAAGCGTGCGCGCGAGGCGGAAGAGGAAGAGGCCAACGGGCATCTGGCCCTGCGCGCCAGCGCTCCTGCGCAGGAAGGCGAGCCGGCTGAGGGCGCGCCCGCATCTATGCCCGTCGCTGCCGCGAACGGGCATCTTGACGACGCTGCCCACGGGGGGCCGGCGGCGGTCCTCGAGATTGCCGAGCGCATCGCGGATAAGCACCTGCCGCTGTTACAAAGGAGGGACCTGCGGGAGCTGGCCCGGGCGGCCTCAACCACCATTGAGCAGGCCAACGAAGCCTTCGAGCTGATCCGCACGCTCGACCCGCGGCCCGGCCAGCGCTTCAACCGGCCTGATGCGCGCCTGATTGAGCCGGATGTGGCCTTCGTCAAGCGGGATGACGTCTATGTCGCGGTGATGGATGACGACAGCGTGCCCACCCTGCGCGTGAACCAGGGCTACCGCAGGCTGCTGAAGCAGGGCACGGCGGAGAAGGACGTCAAGGACTACGTGAAGGAGCGCTACCGCTCGGCGCTGCAGTTGATGCGCAATATCGAGCAGCGCAAGAACACCATCCTGCGCACCTGCGAGGTCATTGTGCGGCGCCAGGTCGAGTTCCTGGAGCACGGGGTCGAGGCGCTGAAGCCGATGATGATCAAGGAGGTCGCCGAAGAGATCGGCGTGCATCCATCTACGGTCAGCCGTGCGGTCTCAAACAAGTATGTGCACACGCCCCAGGGCGTTTACGAGCTGCGGTTTTTCTTCTCTGAAGGTGTGAGCGGTCCGGAGGGGTCAGCGACGCCGCTGCTGCTGCTCAAGCGCAAGGTGAAGAAGCTGATCGAGGAAGAGGATCCGCGCAAGCCTCTGACCGACGAGCTGATCACGCACATGCTGCAGTCTCAGGGCATCGACGTCACCCGGCGTACGGTAGCCAAATATCGGGAAGATCTGCGCATCCCAAGCACTCACCAGCGCCGCGTCCGCGACTAGCCTCTCCTGCCCTGGCTCCGGCCGCCGACACGTGTCGTTGGGCTGAGTTAGACTCAAGAGCCTCAGCAGTGGCCCTTACCAGAAGGAGAGGCAGCATGGAAGTGGAGTACACCGGAAGACAGG
>DASWUY010000321.1:0-2785 GCA_036401435.1 Acidobacteriaceae bacterium
GGGCGCGGATGCCGGCGGGGTCAAAGATACTCCCGCAGGTCCGTGACCTTGTCGCGTACCGGGGCGTATGCGAATTCAAGATCGTTGAGCACGAGAGACCTGTCTTGCTGCTGCAGATTTGCGCACGGCGAAGCCCACCAGCGCTATCGCGATTATTTCACACAGCCACGCAAACACGTCGCCATAGCGGGTGTAGAAGGTAAGGTCCGAGCGGTAGCCATAGTCGGCCGTGAGCGCCGTGAGCTGGTGGCGCGCAACGCTCTCCGTCACCCGGCCCTCGGGATCAATCGCCGCAGTCACGCCTGAGTTGGTATCGCGCAGGATCCATCGCCGGTTCTCAATGGCCCGCATCCGCGCCATGTTGAGGTGCTGCCAGGGCGCGGATGTGTCGCCGTACCAGCCATCGTCCGAGAGATTGACAAAAGCCTCCGCGCCGTTCTTCGCAAAGAGCCGGATCTCCGACGCGAAGACAGCCTCGTAGCAGATAAAAACCGAGAAGCGGTGGCCGTCGGGCAGGGCGAAGACCTTGCGCTCGCGCCCGTGCGTGAACGAGGCCACGTTCTGCGTCAGATGGCCGGCGAAGGAGAAGAAGCGCTGGAACGGCACATACTCGCCCCACGGCACCAGGTGGATCTTGTCATAGCGCCCTTCCGTCGAGCCATCGGGCCGCAGGATAAAGGCCGAGTTGAATGCCTCGCCCGTGGGCTCGATAGCCGGAGCGCCAACGATGGCGGTGGCGCCGGTCGCATGCGTAAGGTCCTGCAGAAGCTTGGCAAAGCGGGGATCACTTTCGCGAAAGGGTGACGGCGCTTCCGGCCAGGCGACCATCGTGGCCTGCGGCGGCAGCCCCGGGCAGACGCGCTCCACGTGCTGCGGCCAAGGCTCGGGCATGCCGAGGAGGTAGGGCGTGCAGGTAGCCTCGCTCAACCGCAGGAACTCGCCCGTGTGGCGCGTCCACGAGCGATCCCGCGGGGTGTCGACCCAGAACAGGTTTTCATCCTCCAGATTCGCGCCTACCTTGAGGTTCTCCTGCAGCAACACGGCCTTCGCCTCCCGCGGCGCGGCCGCCGGGTGCAAGTAGGCCCCAAGCTCAAGCCCGCAGAGCAGCACCAGACCGCCGGCCAAAAAGCGCATGCGGCGTCGCGGGCTGCGCCCAAGGAACACGCCCACCAGCACCGCGTTGACCGCTGCGATGACAAAGGAGAGGCCGTACACCCCGGTGAAGGGCGCAAGCGGCGTCAAGAGGAAGTTGTCTACCTGTGAGTACCCCAGCTGGTCCCACGGCACCTGCGTAAAGTGCGCGGCCAGGTACTCCACCGCCACCCAAAGCACCGGCACAGCTACGAGCGCCGGAAGTACCCCGCCGCGCGCCCGGCAGAGCAGCGCCAATAGGAAGGCGAACAGCGCGAAGTACAGCCCCAGGATGAGCGAGAAGAGCAGTAGAATCCCGACCGCAACGGCCGCTGGCAGCCCGCCATAGAAGTGCATCGTCGCATAGATCCAGTAGCAGTTCAGGCCATACCACACCACGCCGCAGCTGTAGCCGGCGAGCGCGCTGCGCAGCACCGGCCGGGGACCGCTGACCGTCCCTGGCGCCAGCACTGCATGGAGCAGCGGCACCAGCGCGAGGAACGCGAACGCGCCGCGCCACGGCGGCATCGGCCCCGCAAGCGGGAACGGCAGGTCCAGAAGCAGCCCCGAGAGCGCACCCCACGCAAGCAGGCGCGGCAGCCCAGGGCCCACGGTCAAAGCCTCTCTGAGGCTGCGGAGGAGAAACATGCGGGCTGAGTCTACCACTACTGGCCCGCACTGCAGCCATGCGCGCAAGGTACGGTAGAATACGGTTGTGCCCCTGCTCGCTCAGTACGCTGTGTACCTTGTGGAGGGAATCTTCTTCTGCGGACTTGTCGGCTCCTCGGTCGTCGTCGCGATCAGCTTCGTTGAGGACCTGCATGAACTGTTGGGCGAAGACTAAGCCGCACATGCCCATTGCCTCGTCAGCTTCTCCCCTGATCCGGTGAGCGACACTCCCATCACCTCCGACGGTCTTCCGCACCGCGGGACCAGGACCTTCACCGCGCCCCCTGCTGTGTCCAACCGGGTGCGCCTGGTCGTCGCCTCATCCGTCATGCTGACCTTCATCTCCTTCTGGAGGGCGGCTGCCGTGGTGCTGTGCGACCTTGGCTCCTCGGCCTTCTACGCCGGCGGCATCTCGGAGGAGGCGGTCGGCAAGTCCGCTCCCTGGTTCATCCTCGCCGTCATGCTCTTCTCCTTCGCCGTGCGCGCGGTCTATGTCGAGAGCTGCTCCATGTTTACCCGCGGCGGCGTCTACCGCGTCGTTAAAGAGGCGCTCGGCGGCACCTTCGCCAAGCTCAGCGTCTCCGCGCTGATGTTCGACTACATCCTCACGGGACCAATCTCCGGCGTTTCTGCCGGTCAATACATCACTGGCCTGCTCAACGAATTGATGGTGGTCGCGGCTGGTCGCGGCTGGATGCCGGCAGCGATGATGCACGGCGGGCACCTGCCTCCGCAATTGCCTATGAACGGAACCTCGGCTGCCTTTGCACTCGTCGTGACCCTCTACTACTGGTGGCTCAATATCAAGGGCATCGAGGAGTCGAGCGACAAAGCGCTGAAGGTCATGAAGATCACGACAGTGATGGTGGTGATCCTGCTTGGCTGGGGCTTCTTTTCCGCGATCCATACGGGTGCGCACCTGCCGCCCCTGCCAACGCCCTCGAATCTTAAGTTCAGCGAAGATGCGCTCGGATTTCTGCGCGGC
>DASWUY010000322.1:0-6508 GCA_036401435.1 Acidobacteriaceae bacterium
CAGCGCGATCGCGCTGGCCGGTCAGGTCAAAGATCTTGCCCAGCTGGATGTGGCTCCAGACCTCGGTCCATTTAGGATCGGCATCGCCGCGCAAGGCATCGCGGTAGGCGTTGGCGGAGGCCTGGTAGTTGTGCTGGTTGAAGAGCACTTCGCCGATGCGGTAGTTGGCCAGCGAGCTGGAGGAGTTGGCGGCGAGGGCCTTCTGGTACTCGGCGAGGGCGGCGGTGAGGTCGCCCTGCGCGACCAGTTGCTGGCCGCGCAGGATGGAGACGCGCACCTGCATGTCCGGGGTGTTCTTGAGCAGCCAGTTGTCGGGGTCGATCTGGATGTGGCGGGGGCGGCCGAAGGTGTCGACGACGTACTGGGAGTCGGAGCCGACGACGTCGACGCGGCGGGTCTCGGTCTTGCCGTCGGTCTCCACGCGCAGCTCGGCGGGCATGTTGAAGAGGTCGAGGTCCTGCTGGATTTGGCCGATGGTGCGGAAGCCCTTGTTGTTGCCCAGGCGGAAGACGGAGTACTTGTCATTGAACTGGGGCGCGCCGGTGCCGTCGAGCCATTGCGAGAAGAAGGCCAGCAGCTGCTGCTGAGACTGACCCTCAGCGACCTTTTCAAAGTCGGCCGTGCGGATGGGCTTATCGGTGTACTGGGAGAGGGCTCCGCGAAGGATTTTGACGAAGCTGTCCTGGCCGACCTCCCAGCGGAGCATGTGGAAGACCATGCCGCCCTTGTCCAGGGTCATGGACTGAAACTCGGGAGAGAAGGCGTCGAGGCGACCGGCGCTGGAGAGCGGGATGGTGTCGTAGGCGAGGGCGCCGGCGGAGACGTCCTGGACGGCCTGTTCAAGGGCGGCAGAGCCCTGCGCGTCTTCTAGGTAGAGCAGTTCGGCGTACCGGGACATGCCGTTGGTGATCCACGCGTCGTTCTCGGTGGCGGGGCTGATCTCGGAGCCCCACCACTGGTGGGCGATGGTGTTGGCGAGGAGGCGGAAGTCGGTCTTGTTGCCGATGCGGTTGCCGGCGATGGCGGCAATCTCGGGCGCCCAGTAGACGGGGACGGTATCGTCCGGCAGCTCGACGATGTTGAGGCGGCTGGACTCAGGCAGGCCGAAGGTGCTGGTGAAGAAGGCGAACTCCTGGTTCGCGGTTTCGGCGTAGGCAGAGATGGCTTGGCGACGGGTGGCGGCGGCTGCGCCGGTGCCGGGGAGCGCGTAGACCTTGATGTTGGGGGAGCCGGCGACGGAGAGCGGCTTGTCAAACCGGCCGATGAGCAGGGTGCCGGGGAAGCCGGGCTTATCCCAGTGGAAGTCGAACTCGGCGCCGGAGAGGGTGTGGGCGGGCTGGGCCGATGCGGCTGGCGCTGCGGGGGTGGCGCTGGCTTGTTTGGCTGCCTGGCCGGCGGCGCGGGAGCGGGTGCGAGGCGTGGGGGCGGCCGGCTTCGTGGCCGAGCCGGCGCGCGCCGGTGCAGCGGAGCCGCCCGGGGGCGGGGCGTCGGCGGTGTCTGCGTCGTCGCCGCGCTTGAGCAGCACAGGGCCGCCGGCGGGGGCATCCTTCTTTTCGTCGGCCTTGGCCTGGGCGGCGGTGACGACGGTGCCGGGCGCGGCCGAGGGGTTGGTGGCGCCGCTGCCGATGACGGTGTAGCCGGCGGGCACGTGCACGTGGATGTCGGCGGTGAAGCGGTCGGTCTGGTAGCCGGTCATGGGGAACCAGCGACCGGCGTAGAGCAGGTAGCTGACGGGATCTGCGATGGAGGCGACCTTGAGACCCTCGACGGGGCCGCCATCGGCGGTGGTGATGGCGCCGCTGTAGGTGAAGGTCCAGGTGTAGGTCTGACCGGCGGCGAGGCCCTGGGGCGGGGTGACGCGGATGCTGGCGTTGGCGGTGCGTTCGCCGTTGAGCAACTGGCCGGACTGGTCGGCGACGCGCTCGACGCGGAGGGCGCCATGGAGCTCGAAGACAGCGGAGTCGGCCGCCTGGAGCGCGGTAAAGGTCACGCGGGTGGTGGCGGAGAGGGTGTGCGCCGAGGGGTCCACCTGCGCGTCGATGGTGTAGGCGGTGACGTGGAGCGAGGGCCGGTCGGCGGCGATGGCCGCCGAGGGACCAAGCAGGAGCAGGCCGGCAGAGGCCAGGCGGGCGGCGTGGACGAGCGGACGAGCGAGGCGGGCAAACTTGGAGAGATGGGCGGGCCGGGCGTTCACGAGGCTCCTCTGCATGGTGATGCTTACCTGCGTCCGGGGACGATGGCAAGTTACGAGTGTGGCATGGCGGCATCGCTTGCGGGTAGAGGCGCGCGGGCTGCTGCCAGGGTTGCGGTAGCCAGGCGTTCGATGGCGCCTGTACCGGTAGCAGTGAGCAGCGCGCGGACCTCGGCGAGTCCGGCCGTGATGGTTTGACGCGCGGACTGGTCGTTCAGCAGCGTGTGGAGGGTGGCGGCGACGTTGGGGGCAGTGAAATCGTGCTGGATGAGCTCGGGAACGAGTCGGCGGCCGGCCACCAGGTTGACCATGGCGACATGGGGCACGGTGACCACGCGGCGGGCGATGGCGTAGGTGAGGGGCGAGACGCGGTAGACGACGAGGAAGGGATTGCCGGAGAGCGCTGCCTCAATGGTCGCGGTGCCGCTGGCCACGACGCTGGCCGCGGCGTGGTGGAGGGTGGCGCGCGCGTCGCTGACGAGGGTGACCTGCGCGGCGAGTCTGGCTGCGGATGGGTCCGAGGCAAGGATGGCCTGGACGCCTGCAACCTGTTCCGAGGTGAGGGTAGGAGCGAGGGGCAGCAGGAAGTGGGGAGATGGCGCGTCTCCGTTTGATTCGAGGGTGAGGGCGGCGGCGGACAGCATAGTGGGGAGGTTGAGGGCGATCTCGCGAGGGCGGCTGCCGGGGAGCAGGCCAACCCAGGGCCTGGAGGGGTCGAGGCCGTGCCGGTCGGCAAAGTCCTGGCGGGATAGGGTGGGTGGCGCGAGTTGGGCGAGGGGGTGGCCGATGAAGGTGGCCTGGATGCCGCGTTCGCGGTAGAAGGCCTCTTCAAAGGGGAAGATGACCAGCATGTGATCGACGTTGCGGCGGATGGCGCGGAGGCGGTACTTCTTCCAGGCCCAGACCTGGGGGCTGACGAAGAAGATGACCGGGATCTGCAGGCGACGGCAGGCGCGGGCCAGGCCGAGGTTGACGTCGGGAAAGTCGATGAGCACGGCGACCTGGGGGCGGTGGGTGGCGAGCGATCGTTTGAGGCGGCGGTACTCGCGGTAGATGCGGGGGATGTGGCGGAGGATTTCGGTGATGCCCATGACGGCTACGTCTTCTGCGCGGACGATGCGGTCGAAGCCGAGGGCCTGCATGCGTTGGCCGCCGAGGCCGAAGAAGTGGGCGTCGGGGATGCGGCGGCGAATGGCTTCGATGAGCTGGACGGCGTAGTGTTCGCCACTGGCTTCGCCGGCGGAGAGGAAGATGCGCATGGGTGGCTCTCTCCTTTCCTGGGGTCGGGCGTCTGCTTCGGCGGTGTTCGCTTGCAAAGGGCTACCGCAGGTCCTTTGCTTCGCTCAGGATGACGGCAAATGCTTGGCTTCGCTCAGGGTGACGGCAACCGCAGGTCCTTCGCTTCGCTCAGGATGACATCCCAATGCGTGGTCTCGCTCGCGATGACAACCGAGGGTCCTTCGCTTCGCTCAGGATGACGATCTTCTTGAAAGAGTTCGCTTTGTTGCAAGGCGTTAGTCGGTGCCTAGGGCTAGGGATGGGAGGGTGGGGGCGAAGGCTTCCTGGGGGGACTGGGTTTCCTGGTCGCGGTATTGGAGCTGGTAGAGCTTCCAGTAGAGGCCGCGGTGGGCGAGGAGCTGCTGGTGGGGGCCGTGTTCGCGGAGCTGGCCCTTGTGCATGACCAGGATGAGGTCGGCGCGCTGCACTGTCGAAAGCCGGTGGGCAATGATGACCGAGGTGCGGCCGGCGACCATGCGCTCAAGGGCGGAGCGGACGCGCAGCTCGGTGTCGGTGTCGACGGAGGAGGTGGCCTCGTCGAGGATGAGGATGCGTGGGTCGTGCGCCAGGGCGCGGGCGAAGTTGATGAGCTGCTTCTGGCCGGTGGAGAGGCCGGCGCCGCGCTCTCTCAGCTGCTCCTCAAAGCGATTTGGCAGGGAGTCGATGTAGTCGGTGAGGTTGACTTCGTCGGCCGCGAGCTCGACGCGGTCGCTCGAGATGGCGGAGCCGAGCCGGATGTTGTCGGCGATAGTGCCGCTGAAGAGAAAGGGATCCTGGAGGACGACGCCGAAGTGGCGGCGGAGGGTCTTGAGGTTGTGCTGGCGGATGTCGACGCCGTCGATCAGGATGGCGCCGTGCTGCACATCGTAGAAGCGCATCATGAGCGAGATGATGGTGGTCTTGCCGGCGCCGGTGTGGCCGACGATGGCCGCGGTCTGGCCGGGATCGATGGAGAAGGAGACGCCGCGAAGGATCCATTCCACATCGGGGAGAGTGGTGGGGCCAGTGGCGGCGAGGGTCGCAGTCTGCTCAGGCGTGAGGCGCTGGTAGGTGAACCAGACGTTCGCGAACTGGACACGGCCCTGGGCGGTGCCGGCGGAGGCCACCTGGGGGTGTGGAGGCGAGACGATCTCGGGCTGGGTGTCGATGAGCTTGAAGACCCGTTCGCTGGCGGCCATGGCCGCCTGGAGGATGTTGTATTTCTCGCTGAGGTCTTGGATGGGGCGGAAGAAGCGCTGCGAGTACTGCATGAAGGCGACGAGTACGCCGATGGAGACAGCGCGGTGCATGACGCCGCGACCGCCGATCCAGATGACGAGGGCGATGGCGATGGAGCTGAGCAGCTCGACGCCAGGGTAGTAGAGGGCGTAGGCGAGGATGGAATCCTTGAAGGCGACCATGTGCTGGCGGTTGATGGCTTCAAAGTCCTCAAAGGCGCGCTGCTGGCGGTTAAACAGCTGCACGATGCTCATGCCGGTGACGTGTTCCTGGGTGTAGCTGTTGATGCGGGCGATGGCGGAGCGGATGCGGCGGTAGGAGTCGCGCACGTACTTGCGGAAGATGCGGGTGATGAAGAGGATGGCGGGAAGCACGGAGAAGGTGAGGAGGGCGAGCCACCAGTTCATGGAGAGCATGACGGCGACGATACCGATGAGCACAAAGACGTCTTCAAAGATGGCGAAGATGCCGGAGGTAAACATCTCGTTGAGCGCGTCGATGTCAGAGGTGAGGCGGGTAACGAGGCGGCCGACGGGGTTGCGGTCAAAGAAGCCGACGTGCATGCGCTGCAGGTGGGCGAAGATCTGGGCGCGCATGTCGAACATGATCTTCTGGCCGGTCCACTGCATGATGTAGGTCTGCATGAACTCAAGCGCGTAGGCGAGCACGAGCGCGCCGAGGTAGATGCCGGCGATCTGGGTGATGCCGTGTGCGGGGCTGGGGCTGAGGTAGTAGGCGAGCGGCGAGGGCCGGGTGGGTTTGCCGCCAGGCGCGGTCATGTAGAGGTCGACGGCAACCTTGACCAGGTAGGGCCCGAAGACGTCGGCCGCGGCCTTGATCAGGATGGCGGCGAGGGAAAGAAAGGCCGTCCACTTGTACGGGTAGAGGTAGGTGAGCAGACGGCGCATGAGGCGGCCGTCGTAGGCTTTGCCGAGTACCTCGTCGTCCTGTGGAGCGTCGGCCATGGCTTCTATTCTACCGGGCCACCCGGGCCAGGACCCCGCACGGCTGGCGGGCGCCTGCGGTGCGGAAGATGCTCTTCGGACACGGTCTAGCCGCCACGAAGTGGCCGCGTGCAGCGCAGACGGTGTTCAGGCCTTATTGGCGGCGTCGATGACGGCAGCGAGGATGGAGGGCGGAATGGATTGGGGGTTGGTGGGCATGGCGGCCCAGGGGTCGTGCTGGAGGCGGTCGCGCCAGGAGGCGAGGTTGGCGACGGAGTAGGTGGGCATGCCGGCGTCGAGCTCGTCCCAGTTCAGAGGGACGGCGACGCGCATGCCGGAGCGGGCACGCGGCGAGTAGGGGGCGACGGCGGTGGCGCCGCGCTCGTTGCGCAGGTAGTCGACGAAGATGCGGCCCTTGCGGGCGGCCTTGGTCATTTTGATGAGGTAGAGCTTGGGGTCGGTGCTCTCGATGGCCAGAGCCACGCCGCGGCAGAAGAGCTTGATCTGCGGCCAGGCGATGGATGGCGCGATGGGGACAACCAGGTGCAGGCCCTTGCCGCCGGTGGTCTTGACGTAGCTTTCGAGCTTGAGCTCGAGGAGGATGGCGCGGATGGCGCGGGCGCTCTCGACCAGGCGGGGCCAAGGCAGGGCTTCGTCCGGATCAAGGTCAAAAATGAGGCGGTCGGGGGTCTCAAGGGTGTGACTGCGCGAGCCCCAGGGATGGACCTCGAGGACGCCGAGCTGGGCGAGGGAGACGAGGGCTTCCGGGGTCCCGATGGAGATGTAGCGCTCGGGCTTGCCGGTTTTCTTGTCGGGGACCTCAACGCTGCCGACGCTGCGGGGCAGGCCCACGGCTGCGTGTTTTTGAAAGAAGCAC
>DASWUY010000323.1:0-18490 GCA_036401435.1 Acidobacteriaceae bacterium
CCGCAGCCCCGGCATCCCGTTCGCCCGGCGGGCCTGCTCTTCACTCCACCGTAACAAACCCGCATTGACTAGACGGCCCGCTCGAGCCGGCGGAGGAGCTCCACCTTGCGCTCGCCAGGCAGGAAGCTGGCCTCGAGCGAGTTGGCCGCGAGCTCGCGCAGGTGCTCGCGGGTGAGCTCAAAGGACTGCGCGGCGATACGGTACTCGTTCTCAAGATCGCTGCCGAACATGGCCGGGTCGTCGGAGTTCAGCGTGACCATGAGTCCTGCGTCGAAGTAGCTGCGCACGGGGTGCAGGGCGAGCGAGGCGCAGGAGCCGGTCCTGAGGTTGGAGGTGATGCAGATCTCGACGGGAATCTGGCGCTCGGCGAGTACCTGCATCAGCTCCGGGTCCTCAATGGCGGTGAGAGCATGGCCTAGCCGCTCGGCTCCGACGTTGATGGCTGCCCAGATGCTGTCGGGGCCCGCGGTCTCCCCACCATGCGCGGTAAGCCGCAGCCCGGCCGCGGCTGCTTCCGCGTACAGGGCGCGAAACTCGCCTGCGCCGGTGCGCCGTTCGTCGCCGCCGATGCCGATGCCGACGATGCTGGGGTAGGTCTGGCGCATCTCGGCGGCCTTGCGAAAGACCCGGGCCGCGGCCTCTACGCCGAAGTGGCGGACCGCGTCGAAGATCCAGAAGAGGGTGATCCCGAACTCGCGTTCCGCTCGCTCCCGCGCCCGCTCCATGCCCGCAAAGAGCGGCTCAAACTCGACGGGGCGCCAGTAGTACACCACGCCTACCGAGACGTACACCTCGGCATGCACGACGCCCTGCGCATGGAGATGCTGCAGCATGCGGTAGGTCACATACTCGTAGTCGTCGGGGGTCTGCAGGCGCTCGGTTACTGCCTTGAAGGCCATGAGGAAGCCGCTGAAGTCGCTGTACCGGTAGATAGCCGCGGCCTCTTCAAGCGAGAGGGAAACGCCGTTACGCGCGCCAAGCGTTACGAGCGTCTCCGGGGAGAGCGTGCCTTCGAGGTGCAGGTGGAGCTCGGCCTTGGGCAGTCGGCGGATGTAGGCTGTGGGGTCGCTGGCCATGGGGGAGCTTTCAGCCTCTCCCCAGCATACAAGTCCCGGCTTAGAGCGGGCTGGCCCCGGTTTGGGCGCGCTGGGCCCTTGCCTCCGCAGCACGGAGCAGCAGCAGGTAGAGGCCGACAGAGGAGAGGCTGCACTCATACACCCAGAGGGGCAGCGCCTGCGAGGGCCAGGGGCCGAAGAGCGCCGGGAGCGACCCTGGAAGGAGGAAGTACAGCCCCAGCGTGACCCAGGCCAGCGAAGCCGCCAGGAGGAGATACCAGAAGCGAAGCTGCCAGCGGGCGCCGCGGGAGACGACCAGCGGCACGGCAAACAGGACGTAGGTCGCGAGAAAGATCTTGCCCGTGTGCGCCGAGAGCCCCTGGACCAAGGAAGCGGGCATGCGGCGGAGCATAAGCAGCGCGACGTTGAGGAGCCAGCTGGTCAACATGGCACAGCCTGCGAGTAGGGTGCGCTGCAGCATGCTTTTTGAGTTTCCTCCTGCGCCTGCCGGCCGGCTACTGCGGCATCTTCCGGTACTCGTCACGCAGGACGCTGAATGCCTGTTTCCTGATCCCTTCGCTTGAGATCAGCCCCTTGCGGTTGTAGCCGTCCTGCACGCCCGGCAGCTGGCGGGTGGGCGACCGGAAGTCCATCAGCACCCAGGGCGAGAGCCCGCGCAGGAAGGGGATTTTAGCGAACATGAGGAACTGCTGGCGGTAGACCTCTGCCTCGTACTCCTCTGAAAAGCGATAGGTTGCTGCCTCATGCAGCCCGGCCCTGGCTCCGGCGCCAAACTCGCTCATGATGACCGGCTTGCCCAGGGGGTCCTGCCAGGTATAGCTGCTGATCTCTTCCGGCTTGGCCTGGTACCAGCCGAGGTACTCGTTGTATCCCAGCACGTCGAGATATTGGCCGAGCGGGTCATCGAGCGTCGCGACCTTGTTGTGGAAGCTGGTCACGATGGCGGAAGTGATGAGCCGGGTGGCATCGTCGGCGCGTGCCTGGTCGATGAGCTTGCGCAGGAACGCTACCCGCTCCGGGCTGTTGGGCGTCTCGTTGGACATGGACCAGAGCACGACGGAGGCCTTGTTGCGATCCCGCCGGATCATCTCGCGCAGCTGCTGTTGCGCGCTGGCGAGCGCCGCCTCGCTCTTCCAGTCGATGGACCAGTAGACGGGGATCTCGGACCAGACGAGCAGGCCCAGGCGATCGGCCTCGCGGGTCATCGTCTCCTGGTGCGGATAGTGCGTGAGGCGCACAAAGTTTCCGTCCAGCTCCTTGACCCAGCCCAGCAGCAGCTTCGCATCGGCGTCGGACCAGGCGCGGCCCGTGCCCTCAGGCATCGGGCGCGGCACCTCGGCATGCAGGCTGACGCCGCGCAGAAAGACAGGTTTTCCGTTGAGCAGGATCTGGTCTCCCTGCACCTCGATGGTTCTGAAGCCGATGTCGTCGCGGAGTGTGTCTGTGCCGGCGTGCCACTCGATGGCGTAGAGTTGCGGATGCTCAGGCGACCAGCGCTGCAGCCCCTCGGCAGCGAAGGAAAAGGCCGCGCGGCCGTCGGCATCGGTGGTCCCAGCCTGGTCTACATGCAGCTCCGGGATGCGCAGGTGTACGGCTTGTCCGGCGCTGGCGCCTGCGAGGTGCGCATAGCCGGTGATCCTTGCGCCGCCCTTTTGGAGCGCGAGCGACTCGTCGTCGATGAAAATTTCCGGCACCTCGACGAGCGAGACTGCGCCGGTCAGTCCTCCATAGTTCCACCAGTCGCTCTTGAGGGTCGGCACCTGCTCCCGCCGACGGGTATTGTCGACGCCGATCACGATGGAGTTGTCGCCGTCCTTGAGCAGCGCGGTCGCGTCACAATCAAAGGAGGTGAAGCCGCCGTCGTGCTGGCAGAGATTTGTACCATTGACGGCTACATTTGCCCTGTAGTTGGCAGCGCCGAAGTGCAGAAACACGTGCGTTCCGGGGCGGGGATGAAAGGCGGTGTGCCGCTCGTACCAGACGACGCCCTCGTAGAAGAAGAGCTTTTCGACCTGCGTGTTCCACTCGCCAGGCACCTCAAGCGTCGGGGACTTGGCGAAGTCGTACTCCTGCAGCGGGCCGCCGGGAATCGAGGGCGCATCGCGCATGTATCCTCGCGGACTCGGCACAGCGCTCACGTCGATCCAGTTGTCCCACCCGTTGCGGTACGGGTCGACGATGTAGTGCCAGCTTCCGTTGAGCGACTGCTGGGGACGGTGGTCCACATCGACCAGCACCGTCGGCGGCACCATCTGGGCTGCCGGGGCCGGGGCGGCAGAGGCTGGCACATACGGAGTGACAACGAGGGCCGCGAGAAGAGCGGGGAAGATCACGCGTGTGAACATGGCACCTATCTTAGGCTGACTGCTGAGCAGCACACCACCGGAGACGCCACCCTAGGGCGAGCTTCTGAAGCGGCTCGTCAAAGTGCAGCGCCAGCCGTCCATGCGGTCCTGTGTAGACTGGGGATGCTTATGGACCTCCACTGCCTTCGCTGCCACGCCGCGCTCCCTGCCCAGGCTAATTTCTGCAGCGAGTGTGGCGCTCCGCAGCTCACTGTCGATGCGCCGGAGGAGGAGCCGGCGGCTGATTCGGCCCCTGGCTACGCGCTCGGGGACTCGGGCATCGCGTGGCCGCGGGCCATCTCCGCCGCTGCGATGCTTGCTGTGCCTGCCGGCCTGCTCAGTTCGCTGCTCTCGTTCAGCACTCTTTGGGTAGTGGCCGGGGGCGTGTGGACGACGGTGCTCTACCGGCGCCGCACCTCGGCGCGGCTCAACCCCGGCCTCGGCAGCCGCATCGGGTGCGTCTTCGGCGTCTTTGCCGCGACGATCGCCACCCTGGTCGATGCGTTGAACCTGCTGATCAGCCGCTACGGGCTGCATCACGGCGCCGACATTGACAGCCGGCTGCACGACGCGATGCAGGTGGGCATTGACCGGGCCATGGCCAGCAACCCGGACTACGCGCGGCAGATCCCCTGGTTCTTCCACTTTTGGCTTTCGCCGGATGGCCAGGCCGGCCTGGTGCTCGCCTCGGCCGTCATCTCGGCGGCCTCGATGCTGGGCTTCGCCGCGCTGGGCGGGGCGTTGGGTGCGCGCTACTTCGGGTCAGACCGGTGGTTGGGCCGGCGCACCTGAGTTCCGCAGCGGGGCTGCTGCGCCGTGCCGCCGGTTGCCGCCCGCCATGCGCGCTCGTATGATCAGCCAGAGACCCCGGGAGGGAACGCGACGCCCATGACCGAGAACCGCCCTACGCTCCGCGAGAAGGGCCGCATCCTTTCCGCCTCTGAAATCGAGCGTACCCTGGTCCGCCTGGCGCACCAGATTGTGGAGAAGAATAACGGCGGCCACAACCTGGGCCTGGTGGGCATCAAGCGCCGCGGCGTGCCGCTGGCGCAACGCCTGGCGCTGCTGATCGAGAAGATCGAGAAGCATCCGATCGATACGGGCGCGCTGGACATCGAGTTCTACCGCGACGACCTGTCGACGCACGATGTCCGCCCCGTGGTTCATCCGGGGTCGATCGGCTTTGACGTGACGGGACGGAACATCGTCCTGGTGGATGACGTGCTGTACACCGGGCGCACCACGCGCGCGGCCCTCGATGCGCTCTTCGACCATGGCCGCCCCAACCGCGTGCAGCTGGCCGTGCTGATTGACCGGGGCCATCGCGAGCTGCCTATTGAGGCGAGCTTTGTGGGTCGGCTGGTGCCCACGACCAGCCGCGAAATCATCGAGGTGAAGCTGCGCGAGGTGGACCAGGACGAGCAGGTGCTCATCGTCGAAAAGGTAGCCTGACACCATGCCCCACGGCTGCACACTGCCCCGCGGAGCGCAGGCCGCGCTCCTGCCATGATTCTGCCCGCACCAGGCTCGCTCCTCTCGGTCGAGGACCTCTCCATGGACCAGGTGCGCCAGGTGCTCGCACTGGCGTCGGTGCTGGAGACGGAGGCGCCCGCGCTTCGCGCCCAGCGGCTCTTCAAGCGCCGCGTCGCGCTGCTGTTCTACGAGTCGAGCACGCGGACCCGCACGTCGTTCGAACTCGCGGCGAAAGCGCTGGGCGCGGACTCGACTCTCATCAGCTCGAAGTCCTCCAGCATCGAAAAAGGCGAGTCGCTGAAGGACACGGGGCTGACGCTGCGCGCGCTGGGCGCGGAAGCCATCATCCTGCGCCATGACTCCTGCGGCTCCGCTCATCTGCTTGCGCAGGTCACGGAGCTGCCGGTGCTGAACGCCGGCGACGGCATGCACGAGCATCCGTCGCAGGCGCTGCTGGACCTGCGGACGATGCTGACGCGGATCTCCGGGCCATGGGCGGCCAACCAGGCGCACTCGCAGTCCCTGGCCGGCATCACCGTTACTCTTTGCGGTGACATCCTGCACAGCCGCGTAGCGCGCTCAAACGCGCTGCTGCTGCCCCGGCTGGGCGCACACGTGATCCTCTGCGGCCCTGAGCCGCTGCTGCCGCCCATTGCTGCGGCCATCGGCCCCGGGGTCTCGATAGAACGCGACTTTGACCAAGCGCTCGCGCAGTCGCAGGTGGTGATGATGCTGCGCATCCAGGCGGAGCGTCTGGCCGGTCTGCACCTCGACCTAGAAGACTACAAGGCTCGCTACCAGGCGAGCGTGGAGCGGATTGCGGGCTATCCGGAGTTGCTGGTCCTGCACCCGGGACCGATCATTCGCGGCCTGGAGATCGCGAGTGAGGTGGCGGATGGGCCGCAGTCGGCGATTGAAGAGCAAGTGCGCCACGGTGTTTCGATCCGGATGGCGCTGATCGCGCGCGCTCTCGACCCCGGCTTCGCGGCATGGGCCCGGCAGGGCGGCCGCGCATGACCGCGCTGCGGCCGCATCCTGCCGCGGTGCTGGTTCGTTCCGGCAGCCTGCTCGATGCTGCGGCTGGCGTTGAGGCGGCTCACGATCTGCTGCTTGAGGGCGGACGGGTTGCCGCGGTGGGCGCCGCGGGCTCGCTCGACGCGCGCGCGGCAGAGGTCGCGGCGGAGGTGATCGATGCCGCCGGGCTCACCGTCTCGCCGGGGCTGATCGACATCCACGTCCACCTCCGCGAGCCCGGCCAGACCGCGAAGGAGACCATTGCCACCGGCACCGCGGCAGCGGCCGCCGGGGGCTTTACCACCGTGTGCGCCATGCCCAACACCGTGCCTGTCAACGACACGCCGGAGTGGACCCGCTGGCTGCAGGCGCCGGAGCGGGGGGCCCAGGTCCGCGTGCTGCCCATCGCTGCGGCCACGGTGGGCAGCATGGGCGAAGAGCTGACTGCGTACGCCGCGCTCAAGGCGGCGGGCGCGGTCGCGGTCTCGGACGACGGCAAGCCTATCGGCGTTGCCGGAGGGGGCGATCGCATCATGCAGGACGCGTTGCGCGCCGCGGCACTCGCGGGACTGCCCGTGATCCAGCATGCCGAGGACACGCGCCTGACGGTTGGCTGCTCCATGAACGCGGGCGCGCTCGCCTTTCGGCTGGGCCTGCGCGGGATGACGGTAGAGGCCGAGTCCTCGCTGGTCGAGCGCGATATCAACCTGGTGCGCCGGCTTCGCGACTCGGAGAAGATCGACGCGCACCTCCACGTCGCCCACCTCTCGACGCTCCAGGCGCTCGATGCTGTGAGGGCCGCGCGTCGCGACGGACTGCACGTGACCTGCGAGGTGATGCCCCACCACTTCGCGCTGAACGAAGAAGCAGTCCTCGGCTACAACACGCTGGCCAAGATGAACCCGCCGCTGCGCGCCGAGTCGGACCGCCAGGCCATGATCGAAGGCATTCTCGACGGCACGGTGGATTGCCTGGCCACCGACCATGCGCCCCACTCGGCGCATGAGAAGGAGCAGGAGTTCGAGCGCGCGCCGAATGGCATTACCGGCCTTGAGACGGCGCTCGGCCTCGCGCTCGGCATCCTGCACCGGAAACACGGCATGCCATTGGCGCGGGTCCTGGCCTTGCTCACCTCGGCCCCTGCCCGCGTTCTCTCGCTGGAGGGTCGCGGGACCCTGGCAGCGGGTGCCTACGCAGACCTGGTGATCTTCGACCCTCGATGCGAGTGGACCTTCCGCGCGGCCGCGTCGCGATCCCGGTCCAGGAACACGCCGTTTGACGGCTGGCCGATGCTCGGCCTGGTGAAGTACACGCTCAGCGAAGGGCGCGTCGTCTACCGGCAGAACCAGAGCCGATAAAGCTGCGCTCTGCCCGTTTGGAGAAGAAGGCGGGCGGAAGCACTGTCCTAAACTCTGCTGACGCGCGTACCCTGTGGCAGCACAGGGAGCCCCGGGCATGAACCGACGCCAGTTTGCCTCTCGTTCGCTGGCCGCAGCCGCCGGCGCTGTCCTGCACACCCGCTACGGCCATGGGACTGCATCGCTTCCGGAGGGACGGGTTCCGGGCGCTGTGCCCGACTCCGTCATCGAGGCAGCGCGCTTCCCGCAAGGCTTCCTGTGGGGCACGGCCACGGCCAGCTACCAGGTCGAAGGGGCATGGAACGAGGACGGGAAGGGCGAGTCGATCTGGGATCGATTCACACACACGCCCGGCAAGGTAAGAGGGGGCGTGACGGGGGACGTTGCCTGCGACGAGTATCACCTCTATGCGCAGGACATTGCCCTGGCGCGGCGCCTGAACCAGAAGAGCCAGCGCTTCTCGATCTCGTGGCCGCGCATTCAGCCGACTGGCACCGGCGCTGCGAACAGCAAGGGGCTCGATCACTACAGCCGCTTTGTGGACGCGCTGCTGGCCAGCGGCATCCGGCCCTGGTGCACGATGTACCACTGGGACCTGCCCCAGGCGCTGGAAGATCGCGGCGGCTGGCCGAACCGCGACCTGGCCAACTACTTCGCAGACTATGCGGGCATCCTGGCCAGGCACCTGGGCGACCGCGTTACGGTGTGGGCGCCCTTCAACATGCCCTGGGCGATTGCATTTATGGGGTATGCCGCGGGCGCTGCTCCGCCGTGCCGGACCAGCTTTACCGACTTTCTGAAGGCAGCGCATACCCTCGCACTGGCCCAGGCGGGGGCACATCGCGCGGTCAAAGCGGCCTCGCCTCGGGCGACGTTTGGCAGCGCTTACGAGATGGCTCCGGCCTACCCGAGGACGGAGGCGGACCGGGCGGCCGCCGACCGCTACCACGCGATGAACAATGTCTTTTTTCTGGAGGCGGCAATGCACGGCCGCTACCCTAAAGCGTTTGTGGGCGAACCACCGCTGGAGCAGATGGGCTTCAAGCCAGGTGACGAGACACTGCTGCGCGCGCCGCTGGACTGGGTGGGCCTGCACTACTACACGCGCCGCATGGTCTCGGATGCGAGCAAGGAGCAGTTTCTGAGCGGCGGCAACTTCAGCGGGACAGAGATTGAAAGCAATTCACCGGGGGGTCGTGACCCTTACACGCGCTTCCGCGCGGCCATGCCTATGGAGGGTCCGCTGACCGACGCGGGCCTGGAGGTCTGGCCCAGCGGCATCTACGACCTGGTCACTCGCATCTCGAAGGAATATAACCGTCCGATTATCGAGATCACCGAGAGCGGCTGCGGCTATCTGGATTCGCCGGATGAGAGCGGGCGGTTCCCGACCGGCGGCGGATCGACTGGTACCGCCAGACGCTGGCTGAACTCTCCCGCGCGATCGCCGATGGAGCGCGCGTGCGCGCCTTCCACGCCTGGACGCTTCTTGACAACTTCCAATGGGCGGAGGGTTACACGGAGCGCTATGGGCTGATCTACACCGACTTTCGCAGCCAGAAACGGACGATCAAGGATTCGGGACTCTGGTACGGTCGCGTCGCTGCCTCCAATCGGCTGGACGTGTGACCGGGGCTGCCGAGTAGAGGACGCGAACAGGGACCGAGGCTGGCGCGCGCCTGTTTTCCTCCAGCCCTCGGCCGCCCGGAAGCCGCACATTGAGGCTGCCTGCGCGGCACCCTGTAACCTAAGTTCCATGCACGAGGGTTCCCGCAGCAGCGCCGCGGCAGCGTTCCGGTCGCGCGACTTCCGGCTGTACCAGGCCGCTCGCCTTGCCGTGGTGACGGGGGCCGAGGCCCAGGCGGTGGCTGTGGCCTGGCAGGTCTACTCCATCACTCACCGCGCTCTTGACCTTGGCTATACAGGGCTCGCTCTCTTCCTGCCGGGCCTGCTCTTCCTGCTGCCCTCCGGCCACATCGCGGACCGGTTTGACCGGCGCCGGGTGGTGCTGGTCTGCTACTCGCTGCAGGCGCTGTGCACCATCGCGCTGCTGCTCTTCGCCTGGCATGGCATTACTCGCGTGATGCCCATCTACGCGGTGCTCTTCCTGGTGGGCTCGGGCCGGGCGTTCAGCGGCCCGGCCAGCTCCGCCCTGATTCCGCAGCTGGTGCCCAAGGACGACTTTGTGAACGCGGTCACCTGGGGCGCGACCATCTTCCAGATCGCGACCGTCGTCGGGCCCTCGATCGGCGGACTGCTGTTCACCCTGCCTGCACACGCCCGCTTTGGGGGCGCAACCATCGTTTACCTGTTCACCCTAGTCACGCTGGTGTGGTACGTCGCGCTCATCAGCCTGCTGCACGTGCGCCCCGGGCGCATGGAGCACAAGGCGATCTCGACCGACGTGATTCTGGCCGGGGTGCGCTACGTGTGGAAGACCCAGGTCCTGCTGGGGTCGATCTCGCTCGACCTTTTTGCGGTGCTGCTGGGCGGTGCGGTGGCGCTGCTGCCGATCTTTGCGCACCAGGTGCTGAACGCGGGCCCGCGGGGTCTGGGCCTGCTGCGGGCCATGCCGGGGATCGGGGCGCTTACCATCTCGCTCCTGCTGACGGCCCGTCCGATCCGCCGCCGGGCAGGCGTCCGCATGCTGGTCTGTTATGGCATCTTTGGAGCGGCCACGATTGTCTTCGGGGTGTCCCGTTCGCTGCTGCTCTCGCTCCTGGCCCTGCTCGTCCTGGGCGCGGCAGACATGGTGTCGGTTGTGACACGATCCTCCATTTTGCAGCTGGCCACCCCGCCAGAGATGCGGGGCAGGGTCTCGGCCGTGAACTCCCTCTTTATCGGCGCCTCGAACGAGTTCGGCGAATTTGAGTCGGGCCTGACCGCGCAATGGTGGGGGGCGGTGCGGGCTGTGGTCGTCGGCGGGGTTGGGGCTCTTGTCGTCACCGGGCTGTGGGGTGTTTTGTTCCCACGCCTGCGCGACATCGACAGGCTCACCCAGGAGTCGCTCTTCGAGGCCGAGATGCAGGAGAACCTGGCCGACGTGCAGGAACAGCAACGCTAGGAGCAGCAGGGCGGAGAGCGCTGCGGCGGATGTTTTACCCTTGGGCTATGGCTCTCTGGAAAAAGATTGCTCTCTTTACCCTGGTCGCCGTGCTGGTGCTGGGCACCCGTGTGTTCTTCCTGTGGCGCGAGCGCAACGCGCCCGTGGCGGACACGCACCAGGAAGCCAGCATGCACCTGTCTGCGGACGATATCGTGCAGCCTCGCAAGCTCTACATCGACGACCTGAAATCGGCGCGCACGCTGGTGGGCAAGACGGTATGGATGCAGGCCGGCTACGAGCTTGCCTACTACCCGTACACAGCGCACCACATCGACTTCTCACGGCGCGGAGGCCTGATCGCCTCGGCGCAGGCGATGACCATTACGGACATCGTCCCGGCCAAGGCACCGGCCAGCACCCAGCGCCTGGTGCCGCTGGGCACCCGCCAGGTGTTCGCCATCTTTTCGATGCCCGGCGATCCGGGGCCGTACGCCACCGCGATTGGGTACGAAGACGGCGCAGACAGCAAATACTACTGCGATGACGTTTTCTTCTATGACGATCCGCACCTGCTCTACAAGCACTGGAGCCCGTCTGTGTGGAGGGCGATCGATACGCACCAGGCGGAGAAGGGCATGAACGAGCGCCAGGTAGCGATGGCGCTGGGCATGATCCAGACATCGGACTCCGCACGTATCGGCGATCGCACGGTGCACTACACGACGGACCGCAAGCAATGGGTGGTGAGCTTTGCCAAGGACGCGGTGACGAGCGCGACTTCGGCTGATAGCACCGCGCCCTAAGCAGAGGACGCTCGGCGGCCGATTTCCGCCTGCGCCTGTGACCGCTGCATCCGGCTCCGCATCCTAACCGGTGGGCGGCTCGGCGTGACCGGGCAGCAACTATCCCAGGTACCACGAGGGGAACGACCGATGTCAGTCTTCACCACCGGACTCAACATGCTCGAAAACCGGCTACCCAAGGTGATCGACGCGCGCACCCACGGCCTGATCGATTACGGTCATGCGGCCTTCTTTTTGGGCATGGCCTTCTTCTGCCGCAAAAGCAACCCGCGTGCAGCAACCGCCGCGCTCGCCACGGGGGCGTTCGTGCTCACCCAGTCGCTGCTTACCGACTATCCACTTGGCGTGACGCCGGTGCTGTCTTTCGAACAGCACGGAAAGCTCGATGCGGGCTTTGCGGCCAGCTCCCTCGCGTTGCCGCGGCTGTTCGGGTTTGAAGATACGGGGGCGGCGAAGATCTTCAAGGCGAATGCGTTTGTGGAAGCTACGGTGGTGGGGTTGACGGACTTCAGCAACCAGCATGCGCAGGCTGAGAAGGCTGCTTAGGAGACGGGAACGCTCCGGGGGTCGCTAGTACCGCCATCCCGCAACGCCGCCCAAACCCTGCCGAACCTACAACTGGCGTTCTTGCCAGAGAGGCAGATCGTATACACAATCAGTAAGTTTACGAGTGGGATGAGACGAAGCGTGAGTCGAACCTGAGCAAGCACGTGATGCGGCAGCGGTTCGGGAGGCGTGGGAGACGGGCATTGTGACGCGCGGAGTGCGTGGCAAGCAGAAGGAGCCGACCAAGCAGCTCATCCCGATCGGCTCTCACGCTTAGTTGTCGAACATTTCAAGAGTCAGGGAAAAGGCTGGCAGACGAAGATCGACGAGGCTCTGTTGCAGGTGGTCAAGCAGCAGAGCGCCCAGGGCCAGGAGACAAAGGCGACTCGCTAACCGCTGGATGCGGATCGACGCGCACCGTGGCGCGCGGCTCCTCCTTTCGCTCTGCGGCACTGTCTCCCAGTCTCATCCGGTGGTGCGAAGGCCGGCCGAGATCCCGTTGATCGTGCCGGCGATGGCGCGGTTGACTTCCGGCGTGTCTTCGCCTGCGCGCTTGCGCCGCAGCAGGTCCACCTGCAGCAGCGAGAGCGGGTCTACGTAGGGATTGCGTAGCCGGATGGATCGAGCCAGCACGGCATTGGACTCCAGCAGCTCCTGCTGGCCGGTTACCGCGAGCACGGCGCGCAGGGTCCGCTGAAACTCTGCGGTGAACTTGGAGAAGACGCGGTCCCGGGCATCGGCCTCCGGCACGAGCGACGCGTAGAGCGAGGCGATGCCCATGTCTGCCTTGGCCAGCGCCAGCTCGACGTTGCGGATCAGGTCCATGAACAACGGAAAGCTGCGCATCATCTGCCGCAGGAGCTCTGCCCCACCGGGTTTCTCCGCATAGGTCTCAAGCGCGCGGCCGACGCCAAACCAGGCCGGCACCAGGAGACGGCTCTGCGTCCATCCAAAGACCCATGGAATGGCTCGCAGGTCGGCAAAGGTGCGCTTGCCGCTGCGCCGCACCGGGCGTGAGCCGATCTTGGCGTGCTCCAGCTCGGCGACCGGGGTGGCGGTCTCAAAGAAGTGGAAGACCTCCGGATCGTCCAGGATGCCGGATCGGGAAAAGGCTCCTGCCACCTCCGACAACTCCGATAACGCCTCTTCCCACGCGGGGAGCAGGACGCCGGAGGGCCCCGGCGCCGCCGCACCCATGCGCGCGTTCGGCCGGGCCAGCGCGTCGAGCGATGCGGCAATCATCAGCTCCAGGTTGCGCTCCGCGAGCACCGTGTCTCCATACTTCCAGTTGAGCACCTCGCCCTGCTCGGTGATGCGGTACCCGCCGTCAAACGCGCCGATGGGCTGCGCGTAGATGGACCGGTGGGTCGGCCCGCCGCCTCGCCCAACGGTGCCTCCTCGCCCATGGAAGAGGCGCAGCTTGATGCCTGCGGCACGCGCCTCCTGATGCAGCGCACGGTGTGCGCGAAAGATCTCCCAGGTGCTGGTGAGCATGCCTCCGTCCTTGTTGGAGTCGGAGTAGCCGAGCATCAGCTCCTGCATGTTGCCCCAGCTGTCCAGCAGCTTGCGATACTCAGGGTCGGCCCACAACTGCCGGCAGATGGCGGGCGCGTGCTGCAGGTCTTCAATGGACTCAAACAGCGGCACCGGCATGAGCCCGGGGTCGCGGCCGGACCCGGCGACAGTGACGCCGCCGAGCCGGGCCAGCCACAGCACCGCCATCACGTCCCCGACGCTGCCGGCGCCGCTGATCACATACTGGCGGATGGCCTCTGGACTGCAGCCCTGCTTGACCTCTGCGATGGCCTGAAAGGTGGCGAGTACGTCGAGCGTCTGCGCGCTCAGGCTTCCCGGCACATGAGCGGCGCTGTCCTCGCTCCAGCCGGAGATCTCTTCGAGAGCCTTGGCGTGGAAGCGCGCGTGCTGCCGGATATCGAGGGTATGGAGGTGCAGCCCAAAGGTTCGCACCATCAGCAGCAGGGGGTCGATGAGTGTCTCAGCGAGCCTCTGTCCCCCGTTTGCCTGCAGGCTGCGGCGTACCACGCGCAGCTCCTCGGCAAACTCTTCAGAGCTGCAGTAGGCGGGCAGGGCGCGCAGCCTGGACTCCACCGAAGAGGGATCGCTGCCGGGCTCGCCGGCTGTCTTCTCGAGGCGCGCCTTGATGCAGATCATGTAGCGGCGGTAGAGCTCAAACTCGAAGTGCGCGCCAAAGGCGTCGGCGCCCCCTTGCTCCAGCTCTGCGAAGTACGCCTGCAGCCGGCTGGTAAGCTCCTCACTGGCCGGCACCTGCTGCGAGGAAGTGGTCAGCAGGTCAATGACGTGCTGCACCTGCTCCCTGTAGTGGGTGAGCAGCCGGCGCCGGGCCGCGGCAATGGCGCCTCGCGTCACCTCCGGGGTGACGAAGGGGTTTCCGTCGCGGTCGCCGCCGATCCAGGACCCGAAACCGAGGAGCAGCGGCAGGTCGGCCGCCTCCACCTCCAGGCCATACTCGCTCTCGAGTGCGGCGGAGACCTCCTGGTAGAGCGTGGGCAGGGTGGCGAAGATGGAGACGTCGTAGTAGTCCAGACCCATCTTGATCTCGTCTTCGACGGTAGGCCTTCGGCTGCGGACCTCGTCGGTTTGCCAGAGGGCCGTTACCTCGGCGGTGAGCTGGGCCTGCAGGCGGGCAAGCTCTTCGTCCGCCACCGGGATGCGGTCCAGCTGCTCGAGGCACTCGCCCATGCGGCGCCGCTTGAAGAGCACGGAGCGGCGGGCTATCTCGGTGGGGTGCGCCGTGAAGACGGGGACGATGAAGATCTGGCCGAGCCACTGCATGGCCTCTGCGGCCCCGATACCGGCCAAACGCATGGCATGCAGCGTGCCTCGGAGCGAGCCACGCTGCCGCGCCGCCTCGCCCGAGAGCTGGGCCGACATCCGCCGACGCTTGCGATGATTGGTCTCTGCGAGGTTGGTCAGCTCAAAGTAGAACGCGAAGGCCCGGCTCAGCTGTTCTGCCTGCTTGACGGGCAGCTGGCTGACCGAGAGCACGGCCTGCTGCATCATCTGCTCGGCCTCATGGGAGCTGGAGCCGGCCTGCTGCGCCTGGTGGTGTGCTTCCCGACGGCGGATGGCGGTCTGCCGCAGCTGCTCCACCTGCTCGTACACGTGCTCGCCGGCCTGCTCCCGCAGTACCTCGCCAAGCAGCATACCGAGGGACCGCACGTCGCGGCGCAGAGGCGCCTCTTTCAGATCGCCGGTCCGCGCCTCCAGTTCTTCAAGGCGCTGGGACCAGCTCTCGGGCTTCCACAGCGGTGGTGTGCTCATGCACCGATTATGCCTGAGCGGTCGGTACGGGCCGCGACCTCGAAAGAAGCCGCCCCGCAGACACCTTACCGGCCCTGCTCTTCGAGCTGCATCATCAGCTCCTCCCACTCTCCGCTGAGGGCCGCATGCTGCTCCCGCAGGTTGGCGAGCACGGTGGACAGACGCTGGGTCTCTTCACCGCTGACGTAGCTGCCCAGCGAACCCTCGGTGGCCGCGATGGCCGACTCGCACCGTGGGATCTCCTCCTCCACACAGGTAAGCCGGTCCTGCATCTGCTTCAGGCGGATGGGGTTCAGTTTGCGCGCCCTGCCGGTTGCCTCCGCGGGCATGGGCGGGGGCGCTGCTGCAGAGCCGTTCTGCGCTGTGCTGATATTTGTAACGGCTGCGGATGCAGATGCGGCGCCGTGCCCGTTGCTGCCCGCGCGGGCGGCAGAGACCGGGGCGCTGGCCCCGCCCGTCATCGCTGTTGCGGCTGCCTGCTTGCGATAGAGGTAATCCTCGTAGTTGCCGGGGTAGGCGTGGACGTGGCCTCCTTCCACTTCAAAGACCCGCGTCGCCGCTGCATCGATGAAGTAGCGATCGTGCGAGACAAAGACCACTGTGCCTGTGAACTTTTTGACGGCCTCCAGCAGGACATCCTTGGCGCGCAGATCGAGATGGTTGGTGGGCTCGTCGAGCAGCAGAAAGTTGGCCGGGCTGACCAGGATGCGTGCCAGAGCGTAGCGATTGCGCTCGCCGCCGGAGAGCACGCCCAGCGGCTTGAAGACGTCATCGCCCGAGAACAGGAAGCAGCCCAGCAGGCCGCGGAGTTCCGCGTCCGGCACCCGCGGGGCGATGGCGCTGATGTCGTCCAGCATGCGCCTGGTGCCGTCGAGCACCTTGTACTGGTCCTGCGCAAAATACTCGGCCACCACGTTGTGCCCCAGCTGCAGGCTGCCGGCGGTGGGCGCCTCGGTGCCGCTCAAGAGGCGCACCAGGGTCGACTTGCCGGCCCCGTTCGCACCCACGAGGGCAATCCGCTCGCCTCGCTCGATGGTGAAGCTTACCTCCCGCAGCACCTGCTTCTCGCCATAGCTCTTGTGCAGCCCCTTGAGCTCGACCACGGTGCGCCCGGAGGCGGGCGGCTGCGGAAAGGTGAAGTGGATGGCGACCTCGTCGGGAGGGATGACGATGCGCTCGATCTTCTCCAGCTCCTTGATGCGGCTCTGCACCTGTTTGGCTTTCGTCGCCTGGGCGCGAAAGCGGTTGATGAAGGCTTCCAGGCTCTCGATGCGGTCGCGCTGATTCTTGTACGCGGCTTCCAGCTGGGTGCGGCGTTCGTCTCGCTGCTGCAGGTACCGGGCATAGTTGCCGCTGTAGGTGTGCAGGGCCTGGTTCCAGATCTCGACGATCTTGGTGACCGTGGAATCGATGAAGTACCGGTCATGCGAGATGAGAATGAAACCGTTGGGATAGCTGCGCAGGTAGTCTTCGAGCCAGTTCCGGGTCTCGAGGTCAAGGTGGTTGGTAGGCTCGTCGAGCAGCAGCAGGTCGGGCTTGGCGAGCAGCAGCTTGGCGAGGGCGATCCGCATCTGCCAGCCGCCTGAAAACTCCTCCGTGCGGCGGGCCCAGTCCTCTTTTGCGAAGCCGAGGCCGCCGAGCACCGCGCCCACCTGCGCGTCGAGCGCGTAGCCATCGCCGGCATGGAAACGCGCGTCCAGCCTGGAGTAGCGTTCTGCGGCGAGCGCATAGTCGGGGCCCGCGGGGTCCAGGCTGCCGAGCGAGACGGAGAGCGCTTCAAGCTCCGCCTGAAGGCCGCGCAGTTCATCGAAGACCGAGAGGCACTCCTCAAAGACGCTGCGGCCAGAGAGCGTCAGCCCATCCTGCGGGAGGTACCCGATGGACATGCCACGGGTGCGCTGCACGCTCCCGTAGTCGAGCGTGTCGAGCTCCGCGAGGACCTTCATCAGCGTCGATTTGCCGGTACCGTTCGCCCCGACGAGCGCAGTCCGTTCGCTGGGCGTGATGAGCCAGTTCGCGTGCTCGAAGAGAAGCTTGTGCCCGAAACGTTTGCCGGCATCGGCGAGTTGCAGCATGGCTCCATTTTAGCGGGGCTGGCGAGCGGCGCCTGGCCGGCCCGCGGCGGCGGCGGCCAAGTGGGAACCATCGCGCGGCGGCTTACCGTTTGCGCTTCGCTGCGGGCTTGCGGGTTGCTTTTCCCTTGGCCGGTTTCGCTTCGCCGGCGAGCCCGGAGCGGACGAGGGCCTTCCAGTCGCGGTCTGTCTGGTCGGCATAGCGCGCTGCAAAGCCGCCCAGGGCCTCACCCAGGGACCGCCCCTTGCCGACGTAGCCTCGCAGCACTACGGCGTCGCCGGAGCGGGCATGGCCCCGCGCCAGCAGTTCGCCGCAGATGCGCGCATACTCGGCCAGGCCGCGGCCGCGCAGATCGTCCACCTGGATCGATGCCTTGTGGTCATTGAGCTGGCGCACCAGGAAAGGGCGATCGTCGATGCTCGTCCATCCGAGGAATGGGTCGGACTGAAACTGCATGGCGCGCTGCCCGTCGGCGACTCTCTGGCCGTCGTGCGCGGGGTGGTGACCGGCCCCGGCGATGGTCTCGGCATAGGGCGCCCACCCTGAGGGCGCCTCCTCCTTGATCTGCAGAAAGAGCGGATCCTGGGGCCCGTTGCCCTCGAGGTACACGACGTAGTCCCGCAGCCCTACGGAGCCCGTGCCGACGATCTTGAAGCCGACATCGACGGGGCGATACTGATCGAGGAAGTGCTGCCGCTCGGGCAGCAGCGTGCGGCGGTACCCGGTCATGGCGGCGAGCACCGCCTGCGCCTCCTCAGCCGGCACCCGGGCAAGGGTGGGTGGGGCACCTTCGAGGCAATTGGGTATGTCCTTGAACACGCGCAGATCCGCATGGGCGGGCACACCCTGGAGCGGCGAATCCCCTACCACGGCCGGCCGCGTCAAGGACAGCAGCGAGCGCAGCGGCGTCGACCGCTCTGCCTTGGCCAGCACTGCTGAGACTACCCCGGTTCGCCGCAGCCGCTTGACCTGGAAGCGGGCCACATCCAGCACCGGCAGCTCACTAAGGCAATGGATGAGGCCCGCATAGGCGGAGGAGAATTCGTAGACCGCGTCCTGGCAGGCGCTCTCCTTGCTGTTGCTCTCGCGCCCGGCCAGCACCAGGCTGGCGGCGAGGCGCTTCACATCCCACTCGAACGGGGCAGGCAGGCTCTCGTCGAAGTCGTTGATGTCGAAGACCAGCCTGCCGTCGGCGGCTTCAAAGGCGCCGAGGTTTCGCACATGCGCATCGCCGCAGATCTGGGTCACGATGTTGGAGTGCGGCAGCAGCGAGAGGTCGGCCGCCATGACGGGCACGGCTCCGCGAAAGTAGCCGAAGGGCGAGGCCGCCATGAGACGGTACTTGAGCTTGACGAGCTCTGGCAGGCGGCCCTTGGCCGACTCGGCCAGGAGCTGCAGCGGGTCGTGGCGCCGCTGGTTGGGGTTCCAGGCTGCGTGGCCGGCGCGGGGCAGT
>DASWUY010000324.1:0-7006 GCA_036401435.1 Acidobacteriaceae bacterium
CTCCGACGTACATCTGCGCCACCAGCGTATCCAGTTCTCGTTTCACGCCTGCCTCTTTCTCCTGCTGTTCCCGCCCTCTTGCTCACCAACGCGTACCGCTTACGGCTCCGTGTGCAGCCAACCCTCTTCCTGCTCATGCAGCAGGCGAATCCCATGTCGCACCCGCTCGCCCAGCGCCAGCGGCGTCACAAACGCCGTGTCCCGGGCAGCGCTCAAGAAGTACGGCGCCAGCTCTGACCCGCGCAGCCACGGCGCCTTCGGCCAGAACGCGGCCAGCGCCATCACGGCCAGCGTCACCAGTATCCCGCCCTTCACCAGCCCGAAACACACGCCCAGCAGCCGGTCTGCCCATCCCAGTCCAAGCGACCGCGCCGACCACCGGATCGCTCTCCCGATCAGCCCCGCCAGGATCATCACTCCCAACGCGATAGCCAGAAAGGCAGCTGCCTCGGCCAGCGGCCCCGGATGCAGCCAGCCCGAGAAATACGGCACCGCCCGCCGATAATTCCAGCTCGCCAGCAGCAGCCCCAGCACGATGCCGGCCAGCGAAAAAGCCTCCACCACAAAACCCTTGCGCCCCGCATTGATGGCCGTCATCAACACTACGGCCGCGATGCACCAGTCGATCCAGGCCACGCCTGCGCTCCTCTTCTCCCGCCGCCCCGGCCCTACACCGCCAGGCGCTTCCCCGTAAGCAGGCGATACGCTTCGAGGTACTTCTCCTGCGTCTTGCTGACCACATCCGCAGGCAGCCCTGGCGCGGGCGCCTGCTTGTTCCACTGCACCCGCTCCAGGTAGTCCCGCACAAACTGCTTGTCAAACGAGGCCTGCGCGCCCCCTGGCGCATACCCCTCCTCCGGCCAGTAGCGGGAGGAGTCTGGCGTCAGCGCCTCGTCCGCCACCACGATCTCCCCATCCACGCGCCCGAACTCAAACTTCGTATCTGCCAGGATCAGCCCGCACTGCAGCGCATGCGCCGCGGCCTCCCTGTACAACGCCAGGCTCAGCATTCGCAGCCTCTCCGCGTCCTCTGCGCCCACCAGGCTCACCATCTGCGCAAAGGAGATATTCTCGTCGTGCCCTCCGCCTTCGCTCCCCGTCTCGGTCTTGGAAGCCGGCGTAAACAAGGGCTCCGGCAACCGCTCTGACTCGCGCAACCCCGGCGGCAGCGCAATCCCGCACACGCCCCCGGTCGCCTGGTAGTCCTTCCACCCCGAACCCGACAGGTATCCCCGCACCACGCACTCCACCGGAAACATGGCCGCGCGCCTGACCAGCGACGATCGCCCCCGCAGCTGCTCCGCGAAGGGCTGCAGCTCTGCCGGATAGGCCTCCACCTCGGACTCGATCAGGTGGTTCGGCACCACCCGCTCCAGGAACGAAAACCAGAAAAGCGAGAGCTGCGTCAGCACTTTTCCCTTGCCCGGGATCGGCGTTGCCAGCACGTGGTCAAACGCCGAAATGCGGTCTGTCGCCACCAGCAGCAGCTTCCCGTCGACTGCATACAGGTCGCGGACCTTACCGCGGGCCACCAGCTCCAGGCCGGAAAGATGCGTTTCTAGAAGAGCGGGCAAGTGCTGGGCCTTCCTGTGCGAGTCGCGACGCGCTCCCATCCGGAGCAGGCGACTGATTACCGATTCTGCGTGGCTCCGGGCCCTTTGTCAATGCGCATAATGGTCATGAATCTCCGCAATTTCCACGGGTTCACGGCTCCCCATCCGCCCTCCCATTGGCACCCTTGTACGCTCCTCGCAGGAACTTAGGTAACTCGGGTTTCCATCTTCTCGCCTCATTTTCAAACGCCCGAACGTCCAACCACAGGCGCCTCTGCAGCCGGCACCCCACGGCCACCCTCACAAAGCGCCGGCGCGGTGTCGAACCGCCTGCGTAAACGTCGAAAGAAAAGCGACTGCTCCGCTCTCAGCCGGGGCGTTCGCCAGAAGGTGGGCTCTCCGAGCCCCGGTATCCTGTACACCATGCGCATCCGCGTTCTCTTCTTCGGCGTGCTCCGCGACAGCTTCCCCGCCGGAGAGCAATCTCTTGAACTCGACGCCCCGGCCACGGCAGGCACCGTGCTCAGCCACTATCGCGCGGCCGTGCCGGCGCACGGCGCGCTGTGGAACGCCGTGGCTCTCGCCGTCAATCAGCACTACGCGTCGCGCACCACCCTGCTCGCCGAGGGCGACGAGGTCGCTCTCCTGCCGCCTGTAAGCGGCGGCGCGGGGGAAAGAGAAGCCGCGCCGGCCCTCCCTCAAACACCGGAAGCCGCGCAAGACTCTGCCTGGCTTACCCGCGACCCCATTGACGCCGCAGCCCTCGTCCGCGGCCTCAAGGCCGGTGAGGATGGCGCCGTCGTCGTCTTTGACGGCATCGTTCGCAACCACACCCGCGGCCGGGCCACGCTCTCGCTCGACTACCAGGCCTACGAGGTCATGGCTCTGGCCGAAATGCGCTCGCTCGCCGCGCAGGCCGTCGCGCGTTTTCCCGTGCGCCAAGTGCTGCTGGTGCATCGCCTGGGTCGCCTCTCGATCGGCGAGACCAGCGTGCTCATCGCCGTAGCCTCTGCCCACCGCGGCGCCGCGTTTGACGCCTGCCGCTGGCTCATCGACACGCTCAAGCAAACGGTCCCCATCTGGAAGAAGGAGTACTTCGCCGACGGCGCCGTCTGGGCCGCAGGCGAGCCGTTCCCTGAAGAGATCGCGCCCGGAACCGACGCATGACTCGCTTACCACGCCACACCCGCACCCGCGCCAGCACCCGCGCATTGCTCACCGCCCTGCTGCTGGCAGCCGCCCTGCCCCTCTCGCTCATCGCCCAGCAGCCCGCTCGCGTCCCCGTCACCCGCACCCCGCCCCAGCCCGCCGACAACACCCTCAGCGTGCAGGTCCGGCTGGTCAGCGTCTTTGTCAACGTCACGGACAGCAAAGGCGCGCCCGTCCCCGGCCTCACACGCAACAACTTCCTGCTCACCGAAGACGGCCACACCCAGCCCATCGCCCTCTTTGAGCAACAGTCCGGCGTCCCCCTTTCGCTCGTTCTCGCCGTTGACACCAGCGGCAGCACCCACAAGGACTCCTCCGTCGAGCAGCATGCCGCGCACGACTTCGTGCACGCGCTGCTGCGCCCCATCGACCAGCTCTCTGTCATCGAGTTCAACTCCGACGTTCGCGAGGCCGTGCCCTTCACCAATAACCTGCACCGCATCGACCAGGGGCTCTCCAGCCTCTCGCGCGGCCCCGCCACCGCCTTCTATGCAGCCGTCTACCTGGCCGCCGAGAGCCTCGGCACACGCACTGGCCGCAAGGTGCTCGTCCTGATCTCCGACGGCGGCAACACCGTCGCAGGCACTACCTACCAGCAGGCCCTTGAGCAGGCCCAGCGCGGCGAGGTCATGGTCTACAGCATCATCGATGTCCCCATTGAGGCCGATGCCGGCCGCGATACCGGCGGCGAGCACGCCATGATGACCCTCAGCGAGCAGACCGGCGGCAAGTACTTCTACGCCGACAGCGCTCACCTCGACCAGGCCTTCCGCAAGATCTCCGACGATCTCCGCACCCAGTACCTGCTGGCCTACTACCCGCGCCCGGTCGCCCCTGGAGAGGTGACCCGCGCCGCCCAGCGCACCGCCTTCCACTCCATCGCCGTCGCGCTCACCGGCCTTCCACCGGAAGCCCGCTACACGCCCCTCTACCGCACCGGCTACTACCGCGCCGTCACGCCCTAGGCCCCGTCTCGGCACTGGCTTTCGCTACAATCAACACCAGCCCCTCTGCGTCGCGATAACACCCCAGGAAACAACTCCATGAACCTCCCCGCCCTCAAGCTGCCCCCAGCCACCTCCTTCACCTTTGCTGCACACGCCGCCGCCATCGCGGCTGAGGCCGGGGCGCTCCTCCGCGATTTCTATGCCCAGGGCGTAGAGACCGAGTACAAGACCGATGTCGACCTCGTCACCGTCGCCGATCGCACCTCGGAAAAACTGATCCTCGATCGCCTCACCGCGCAGTTTCCCACCCACGGCATCTATGGCGAAGAGGGCACCCGCCACCACATTGACCGCGAGTACCGCTGGTATGTCGATCCGCTCGACGGCACCACCAACTTCGCCCACGGCTTCCCAGCCTTCTGCGTCTCGCTTGGCCTTGAACACCGCCCGCCCGGCACCGCGCCCGGGGCCGATGGCACGCTCGTCGCAGGCGTCATCTACGATCCGCTTCGCGACGAGCTCTTCCTGGCCGAGCAAGGAAGAGGCGCCTGGCTCAACGGCAAGCGCATGCACGTCTCCTCCATCCCCAGCGTCAGCCAGGCGCTTCTCGCTACCGGCTTTCCCAGCCGGGCCCGTCACCAGAACCCGAACGCGCACCTCTACCACGAGATCACCCTGCGCTCGCATGGCGTTCGCCGCGCCGGCTCCGCTGCGCTCGATCTCGCCTACACCGCCGCCGGCCGCGTCGACGCCTACTGGGAGTTCAACCTCAACCCGTGGGATACCTCGGCCGGCGTGCTGCTGGTGCTCGAGGCAGGCGGCACCGTGACTGGCTTTGACGACGCACCCTTTCGGCTCGACAGCCGCCAGGTGCTCGCCACCAACACGCTGCTCAAGCCCGAGCTGCTCACCCTCTTTGACAACATGTTTGCCGGCCGTGACCTCAGCCCCATCCTCTCTCCAGCGCGCTTCGCCCGCAACGCTCAGGCCCCCGCTCCCTAGCGCCCTCTGTCCGCTGCCGCGCTTTGCCCACCCCTGCCCGCTTGCTACAATATCGCTTGACAACCAACGCATCGGAGAAGCTCGAACCATGGCATACGTCATCGCAGAACCCTGCATCGGCACCAAAGATCACGCGTGCGTCGACGCCTGCCCGGTTGACTGCATTCACCCCAAGAAGGACGAGACCGGGTTCGACGGAACTGACCAGCTGTTTATTGATCCGGTAGAGTGCATCGACTGCGGCGCCTGCGTCCCGGTATGCCCGGTCTCGGCCATCTTTGCCGGAGACGATCTGCCGGAGAAGTGGTCCCACTTCGCAGACAAGAACTCCGCCCACTTCGGCCGGTAACGCCTCCGCGGCCAGGCCTGCTCCCGAGAGATCGCGTTTAACCCGGTGCCAGGCGACCCACTGGCACCATCCACCTACGCAGCTGCGAGCGACCACCTGCCGCGCAGCCCGGCTCGTGCCAGTGGCGAGCGTCCACCCCAGAGCGTCCAACGCCGGTACGAGTCTCGCGACGCTGATAACGTTCCCACGCCCGCCACCATCCCGCCTGATCCAATCGCCTACTCTTCGATCACTCCCGCAAACATCGAGCTATCCGGGTAGTCTGGCGCCCGCGCCGCCACCAGCAGGTACCCTTCTTCCCCCATCTCCTCGTCAAACTCCGCCCGCACCCGCTCCAGCACCCCGCGCTGCGAGCTGTGCTCGAGGAAAGCCGCATACTTGCGCTCCTTCCACTCCCGCAGCTCCAGCGTCAGCGAGCGAGGCACGCGCGCACCTGTCTGCAGCGCCTGCTCATCCCGCGTCGCCAGAAACGGCGTCGAGGCGTAGTAGAGCTTCTGCGGCGCCCACACCTCGGTGCCCCCCTCCAACTGCTCCGGGTAGAAGCCGCTCCTGCCTGCCCAGTGAAACGCCGCCGTTGCCGCCAGCGAAATCATGGTGTGGTCCCGATGCAGGTTCACCCCGCCATCCGCGCCAAAGGTGACCACCACGTGCGGCCGCAGCCGCCGGATCTCTGCCACCAGCACTCCTGCCATGCCCACCAACGGCTCCAGGTAGAGTCCGCCATCCGGATAATCGAGAATGGTCCAGTCGCGTACGCCCAGCGCCTTGCAGCCGGCCGCAAACTCCTGTCGCCGTATCTCTGCCAGCTCGGCATCGCTCTGCCCCGCAGCCCGGTAGGACCCCGCTGCACCCTCGGTCAGGCAGACCACACTGGTCTCAACCCCACTCGCAGCCGCCATCAGCAGCGCGCCCCCAAAGGCGCCCGCCTCGTCATCCGGATGCGCGGTGATGCACAAGAGCCGAAATGCCAACGCCACTCTCCCCTTGCAAGCCCGGCCTACCCACGGCTCAGCCGGGAATCGCCGTCTCGCTCCACGTATCCCACGGCAGGCTGGTCATCGCTACCGGGCGAAACGTCCTGCGGTGCAGCGGCGTCGGCCCATGCCGTCGCAGCGCGCTCAGGTGCTCCGGCGTGCTGTACCCCTTGTGCGAGTCGAGCCCGTACACCGGGTAGCTTTGGTGATACTCGCACATGCGCCGATCCCGATACACCTTCGCTACCACCGACGCCGCGGCGATCGACAGCGACAGGGAATCGCCATAGATAATGCTGGTCTGGGGACAATCAAGGTTCAGTCGCAGCGCATCGATCAGCAGGTGATCGGCCGAGGGCGTCAGCGCCCGCACGGCCGCGCACATCGCGAGCTTGGTCGCCTGGTAGATATTCACGCGGTCGATCGTGGCTGCGTCGATTTCATGAATGGCGATCGCGACCGCCCGGCTCCTGACCAGCTTGTCCAGCCGCTCACGATCCTCCGGGCTCAGCTGCTTGGAGTCGCGCAGCCCGCGGATCCGGCAGCCCTCCGGCAGCACCACCGCCGCCGCCACCACGGGGCCAAAGAGGGAGCCGCGCCCTACCTCATCCACGCCCGCTACCCGGCTCGCGCCCGTCGCTCGCGCCGCTTTTTCATACTTCAGCCCGCAGGCCAGCGCCCGCAGCATGCGCAGCTTGCGCGTCGCCGCGGAGAGTTCGCTCTCGCGCAATCCCGGGGTTTCTTCAGAGGGAGGCATGGTGCCTAGTCTACCCCGCGTTGCGCACGGCCAGCCTTCCACAGGGCGGGCCCCAAGCCCTTCGACGGGTGGGCCCGAGCCCTTCAAGGAAGGCCCGGGCATGCCGAGCCCCCAAGCAGCAGGTCGGCAGCGCTTGAGCGTAGGAAGTCAGGGAAAGAAAGAGGTGCGGGAAGGGTAGCGCTCTAGGCCGAGCGATCCACTTCCTTCAGCCGCGC
>DASWUY010000325.1:0-11838 GCA_036401435.1 Acidobacteriaceae bacterium
CCGACCCTCGGGCCGGCAGCTGACCTTCTGCCCTGAGCTGCCGATGAGCACAGTGTAGAGCGACGCGAGTGCTCGGGCGGGTGCGAAAAGCCCCTCGATGTGGAAGCAGGGCGGCTGCTATATTAAGGCGGGCTGAACCCCCACGTGCCCCTTGCAGGCTGATGTGCCCTACCCGGGCGAACGGGGACGGGGCAACAGAGGCTGTGTTGCACCCGAAGCGCTCTGCGACTTCAGATGAGCCCTGCCGCCCTCCAGGGCAGCGCTCAAGGGAGCTCCACGTGGAATTCAGTAGCCCAGCTTTGACTCGCCGCCGCCTCCTGTCCGGCGCGGCCACAGTGGCAGCCGCGTCGCTGCTGCCCGGATGCGGAAGCTCCTCCACCGCTGCAGGCACGCCACCGCCGGTCCCGAGCAACCCGCAGCCTACGCCGTCCGGCACCGTGCAGCAGGCGACGATGACCGTGAGCGGCACCAGCAGCGGGACGATCCCTGCGTCGTTCCTGGGGCTGAGCTATGAGAAGTACGTCCTCTGCGATCCGCACTTTACCGACTCCAACGCGGACCTGATCGCCCTCTTCAAACGGCTGGGCGCAGGCGTGCTCCGGCTGGGCGGAGGGACGGTGGACCAGGCGATCTGGACGCCGGGCGGCAATGGCACGACCTACCTGCAGGTCACGCCGGCGAATGTGACCTCGCTGGCCGGCTTCCTCAAGGCGACCGGATGGCAGTGCCTGTACGGCGTCAACCTGGCTACCTCGACCCCGCAGCTGGCGGCGGCCGAAGTCACCGACGTGGTGGGGGCGATGGGGTCAAGCCTGCTGGGGATCGAGATCGGCAGCGCGCCCGATACCTATGGCGATCCAGGAAGCTTTTTTCCTGGGAACTGGAGTTTGCAGGACTACCTGACGCGGTGGAACACCTTCCGGGCTGCGATCGTGGCCGCCCAGCCGGGTGTGCCCATCACCGGGCCATCCTGTGCGGCGAGCAACGTTTCCAGCTGGGCGCTGCCTTTTGCAGAGAGCCTTCCGGCAGGGGAGCTGTCGCTGCTTACCGAGCAGTACTTCCGCGGCTCTGGAACCAGCTCAACGGCCACAGCGGACTTCCTGATCAGCCCTGACGCCGTGCTGAACGGGCTGCTGCCCACGGTACAAAGCGGGGCAAAGCAGCTGCAGATCCCCTATCGCCTGGCGGGGTGCAATTCCTTCTACGCCGGCGGTGCGCCAGGGGTGAGCAACAGCTACGCCTCTTCGCTCTGGGTGCTGGACTTCTTGTTTGCGGCGGCGGTCAACGGGGCAACCGGAGTCAACATGCACGGGGGTGGGTCCATCTCGTATACGCCGATCCTGGATAGCGGCGGCTATGTCTCGGCGGTGGCGCCGGAGTACTACGGGCTGCTGCTGTTTTCGCTGGCCGGTGCGGGGACGGTGATGGCGACGCAACTAAGCGTAGGAAGCCTGAACGCGACAGCGTACGCGGTGAAGACGGCGAGCGGCGGTCTCAGCCTGATCCTGGTCAACAAGGATGTGGCGACAAACCTGCACATGACCATCTCGGCAGGGCAGATGATCTCCAGCGCGACCCTGGTGGCGATGGCAGCGCCGGGGTTAAGCGCGACGACTGGCGTCACCATACAGGGCGCGGCCGTGGGCGTGGACGGCAGCTTCTCGCCGGCTGCCGCGTACCAGCTGACAAGCTCGGGCCAGCAGACGACCTGTTTTGTGCCGGCGCTGGGAGCGGTGCTGATCCACATCAGCTAGAAGGCGCCGCCGGCCAGCCGGAGCAGCAGGGCTCAGCCGCCGATGTGCACCATGGAGCGGGAAGGCTGCAGGAAGCCGGGCTCACCGATGTGGTGCCGGGCTTCCTTTTTTTCAATGGTCCGCTCGATGAACTGTGCGAGGTCTTGGTCGGAGCCGCCCTGCCGCAGCACCCCGTGCAGGTCATGGTCATAGTGCGAGAACAGACAGGTGCGGATCTTGCCATCGGAGGTGAGGCGGACGCGGCTGCAGGCGCCGCAAAAAGCCTGCGAGACGGGGGCGATGATCCCGATCTCGCCGCGGCCGTCGGCAAAGGTGTATCGCCGCGCTGTCTCGCCCGGGCTGGTGGCAGGCAGCGGCACCAGAGGGCTTCCCGGCATGAAGTCGGCGAGGCGGGTAAGGAGCTCATCCATGGGGATGACCGTGTCGGGGGCCCAGATGCGGTCTTCTTCAAGGGGCATGAACTCGATGAAGCGAACGATGACCCCTTCTTCGCGGGAGAAGCGAGCGAAGGGCAGAATCTGTTCCTCGTTGAAGCCGCGCAGCAGCACGCAGTTGATCTTGACCGGGCCGAGACCCACGCGCTGTGCAGCTCGTACGCCGGCGAGCACCTTGGGGTAGCTGCCCGGCACGCGGGTGATGCGCGCGAAAGTCTCCGGCTCGACCGCATCCATGCTGACGGTGACGCGGCTGAGGCCGGCGTCTCGAAGGGGCTGAGCCAGCCCTGCCAGCAGGTGGCCGTTGGTGGTGATGGCCACATCAAGCGGTGTGCCTGCGCCCGTGCGCAGCCAGGAGAGCTCCTGCACCAGCTCCACCAGTCCCTTGCGCAGAAGAGGCTCGCCCCCAGTGAGGCGCACCTTCTCTATGCCCAGGCTGACAAAGACCCGGATCAGTCGCAGGTACTCGGCCATGGGCAGCTCGGCAAAGGTGGTGCTCTCGTCGCCGGTCCGGCAGTAGATGCAGCGATAGTTGCAGCGGTCGGTGACCGAGACGCGAAGGTCTGTGATGCGGCGGCCGAAGCGATCGATCAGGCGCCTCTGCGGATCGGTCTGGTGGAGCGGGAGAGCTTGATCCGGGGGCAGCTTTGGGCGTTGACCCGGAGCGGACCTCGGTTGCGCCGGGCTGTCAAGGATAGGCACGTTCGGGAGGCGTCCCCTTTTCTGATGCGGCAGTCACGGATGCGACACTGCGGCGGGATGTGCCCGGGGAGGGTTGGCCATCCGGCCTGATCTATACAGCATGACACCTTCCGCGCATGGTGGCCACTCCTGTTGCCGGACAACTTCTGTGCCGCGCTCAGGGCTGGGAGGGTTGCTCGGTCGGGATCAGGGGAGCAAAAGCGTGTTTGTTCTCTGGCGCGCGGGGATCGATCCCGAAGTCCCAGGTGTCGAGGTTCAGCTCGGAGGGTGAGAGGAGCTCGACGAGCGCGTACTCGCCGAAGCTTAAGGGTGCAACCGGCGTCAGCTTGAGCCAGTGGCCGCCGGGCAGCAGCTCTGTACGGGTGCTGACGAGGTCATCGGTGGACAGGGGAAGCTGCGAGGGCCGGGCCAGCAGGCTCAGCTTCATGGCGCCCACGGTCCTTAGATTCTTCGCCACGCGTACCCGGACGATCACGTAGTGGCTGCGGGGATCGCTGCGCTCCCGCTTGTCGACGTCCTTGTTGGCCTGGCTTTCGCCGTGGGTATCGACGAGCAGGGCGGTGTCGGGAGCGGGGTTATCGGGCGGGTCGACGCTGACGAAGAGGGTGGGCTGGCTGACGTGGAGTTGCGCCTCGGCCCGCGGGCCGGGGATGCGAATCAGCTCGCGCGCCCCTCCGGAGGGGATGGCTGCCCGCAGGACGGTATGTCCGGTGGCACGGTTGAGGTTGCCGTTGCTCTGCGCCAGGCGAACCAGCTCGGGCTGGTCGTGGAAGGTATCGAGGAGCCAGACTCCACTCTCGTCCGGCAGCCTGAGGCCCTTGGCTACCTGGGGCTGGCGAGCGGCCTCGGCTGCGCGTTCGGCTGCTGCCTCGCGGTCGATGGTGGCGGCGTCGCCCTCGGCTTGGCTGGGGGAGGAAGCGCCCTGGGCGGGCTCACTGCCCGCGGTGGCGTGTTCCCTCTTCCAGGCCCGGGTGGCCGGCCAATCGACCATGGAAGAGGGCAGCTCTTCCCACTCGTTGCCACGCTCGGCGCTCTGGTAACGCACGCGGTCGCCCTTCACCTCGTAGCGGGTCACGACCTGGTAGGTACCGTCCTTGAGGATCAGCCGCTGCCCCGCTGCCTGGGCACTGGCGGTGCCGGGCAGCAGCAGGGTCGGACAAAGGACCAGGAGGAAGGCGAGGAGGAAGAGTCGGCGCATGAAGTCCTGCCCTGAGTTTAGAGCATGGCGCCGGCAGGGTTGTTCGTTTCATGCGCCGGGTGCAAAACCGAGTGGTAGATGCGCGGCTCACGTGCACGGGACGCCGGTGATGGGGCGCACTTAGGGATACGGTAGACTGAGACTACCTTGCTTAAACACTTCAGCAGCCTCAGCCGACGCCATGGATCCCTCGCGGGTATCCTGTGCATCCTGCTGCTGATCTGCGGGGCCAGTCTCCAGGTGGTCCATGGTCACCTGCCGCATGAGAATCACGCGGACTGCTCCTTGTGCGTGACCGCTCATGCTGTGGCAGAGATCGTGGTGCTGCCGCCTACGGGCTTGATCGCGCCCCTTCGTCACACCGAACGGGTGAGTCAGCAGCTTCCGCATGCGACCCCGCGGCGGGTGTGGGCTCACCCCCTTTGGAACCGTCCGCCTCCTGCCAATAGCCCTATCGCCTGAAGTCTTCTCTTCCCCTCTTCACGCACAACTGGCCTGTTCTGGAGGTTTTTCATGCCTTTCCAATCCAAGGGAGTGGTGTCTCTGCTGCTCCTGCTCGCTGCTGTCCTCTGCCTGCCTGGCGCCCTGGCGCAGTCTGTTTCCGGTCTCATCCAAGGGACGGTGAGTGACCCTTCGGGCGCGATTATCAGCGGCGCAAAGGTCGAGTTGCAGAACCCTGTGACCCGCTATGCGCGTACGGTTCTGAGCGACGGGGATGGACACTTCGCCTTCGCCAACCTGCCCTTCAACAACTACCACCTGGTGATCAGCGCAGTCGGGTTCAACGCGATCACAGCGGACGCCTCGGTGCAGTCCTCTGTGCCCGTTGTATTGAAAGAGACCCTTCAGATTGGCGTGGCGGTGCAGGATGTGACGGTAAACGGCGGCGACCTGGTGGAAGCTGAGACCACGCTGCACACGGATGTGGATCGCACCCTGATCGACAAGCTACCGCTCGAGAGCCAGTCCTCCGGGCTGAGCTCGCTCGTGACGCTGGCGGCGCCCGGGGTGGCCTCGGACTCGAACGGCCTCTTCCATGGGCTGGGAGATCATGCTTCGAACTCCTTTGCGGTGGATGGCCAGCAGATCACCGACCAGCAGAGCAAGGTCTTCTCCAACCAACTCCCCTCGAACGCGGTGCAGTCGATCCAGGTCATCTCCGGCGCGCCCCCGGCCGAGTTTGGAGACAAGACGAGCCTCGTGATCCAGGTTACGACGCGCTCCGGCCAGGGGGTGACCCGGCCCACGGGCAGCCTCACCACCTCCTATGGCAGCTTCGGTTCGGCGAGCACGGGCTTTGATCTCGGCTACGGGACGGAAAAGGCAGGCAACTTCATCGAGATCGATGGTCTGAATACGGGACGCTTCCTCGACCCGCCTGAGTTCAAGGTCTTCCATGACAAGGGGAACGAGCAGAACGTCTTCGATCGGATTGATCGGCAGCTTACAACTGGCGACTCTGTGCACCTGAACCTGAACTACAGCCGCTCCTGGTTCCAGACGCCGAACGCCTACGACAACCTGAACGTACCGGACCAGAACGGGAACAACGTCGGGAACGCAGACCAGCACTCGAAGATAGAGACGTTCAATATCGCGCCGGCCTACACGCACGTGCTGGGCAACAACGCAGTCTTCAACCTTGGCCCATACCTTCGCAAGGATGCCTACCACTACTATCCGAGCGGCGATCCGCTGGCGGATAGAGGGCCGGCAAACCTGCAGCGCGAGTCGGTCAGCCAGCAGCGAACGCTCTTGAACGCAGGCGTCCATACCGACCTCTCGTGGGTCAAGGGGCACAACAATGCCAAGGTGGGTGGTGTATATGGGCAGACCTTTCTGCGCGAGCATGATGGTCTGGGCATTGTCGATCCTGGACTGAATGCTCCGTGTCTGGATAGCAACGGCAACCCTGTGAACGGCTTCAGCATGCCGGGGCAGTGCGCCGCAGCAGGGTACCAGCCGAACGCCGCTTTTACTCCGGTACTGCTGCCCTACGACCTGACGCGTGGAGGCGGAGACTTCACCTTCTTTGGGCATACGGACGTGAAGGAGATCGCGCTCTACGTAGAGGATGAAATCAAGGCGGGTAACTGGAACTTCAACATCGGTATTCGCGGCGATCTCTACAACGGCCTGACCGTGGCGCGGCAGGCTGAGCCCCGGCTGGGTCTCTCCTACAGCATCAAGCAGACGAACACGGTACTGAGGGCTTCGTACGCGCGCACGCTCGAGACACCCTTCAATGAGAACCTGGTGCTCTCAAGCATCGGCTGCGGCAACGAGGTGCTGAACCCTCTGCTGTCCTGCGCGCCGGGAGTGACGAACACGGTGGAAGCGCCAGGGTACCGCAACGAGTTTCATGCAGGCTTGCAGCAGGCGGCTGGCCGGCACTTTGTGGTCAACGCGGACTATATCTGGAAGTACACCCACAATGCCTTCGATTTCAGCGTGCTTGGGAACACGCCGATTACGTTTCCCATTGACTGGCACAACTCGAAGATCCCCGGGTTTGCCTTGAGCGCCGATGTGCTTGATTTCCATAATCTGACTGCGTACGTGGTCATGTCGTCGGTGGCGGCTCGCTTCTTTAACCCGCAGGAGGCGGGCGCCGGGGCCACCGGTGGCAGTGGAGGCAGCAGTGCGCCCTTCCGCATCGACCATGACGAGAAGTTTAACGAGACCACGCACCTGCAGTACCAGCTTCCGGGCAAGTGGTCGCCATGGTTCAGCTTCAACTGGCGCTTTGACAGCGGGCAGGTTGCCGGGGCGGCACCTTGCTACAACGACACGCCGGGGGTAAATACCGGCTGCAACTCCACCTCGCTTACCGGCGGCCAGCAGCTGGTTGACCTGCGCGGTCTGACGGCGGATGAGCAGTCGCAGGCGGGGCTGATCTGCAATGGGCAGAAGGCTACCCCTGGCCAGGGGCTGCCCTCTTCCTGCCTGGCCTCGCAACTGTCCTCCAGCCTGCTCAACATCCCGGCGCCGAACACGGAGAACCGGGACAAGAATCCGCCACGGGTGGCGCCCCGCAACCTCTTTGACGCCTCCGTTGGCAACGACGACCTCTTTGGCGGCGACCGATACAAATGGAGCCTGCGGCTGACGGGCGTCAACATCGCCAACAAGTACGCGCTCTACAACTTTCTTTCTACGTTCAGCGGCACGCACTACGTGACGCCGCGGGCCCTCAACGCGGAAGTGGGCTTCCACTTTTAGCCGGGGTGGTGCGGCTCTGGAGGTGAAGGGCAGCTAGCGGAGGGCAGGCTCGGGCTTGCGCACGTACATGCGAAAGCCCAGCGGACCATTCTCGGCGCGCGGGAAGTTCTGCTCGTCGGCAAGAACGTAGTGGTCTGCGAGGTAGGTGCGAAAGACCGGCCACAGCGCGAGCTTTTGATAGTCCCCGGGCCCCTCGGGAAAGAGCCACGAGGCGACAACGAAGACCTGCGGCGGGTTCCGCAGGATCTCGCCGAGGAAGGTCTGCTGTGCTGCTGCGACAGCCTGCGGTGGGGTACTGCGCCTGTCCGGAGGAGGGAACAGGAACTCGTCATAGAGGGTTCCGGTGGCCTGCACCAGGCGCATGCGATAGAGCACATTCGCGCAGCCTGAGATGGAGTCGATGCACTGCACGCGGCGGTCGAGGGCGGTGCCGCCTGCGCGGCGAAGATCCTGCTGCATGGCCTGGAGGTATGGCTCATGCCACTGGGCATGGTGGGCGGTGCGCAGGTAGCTGGGTGCCAGGCCGAAGATGCCGAAGAGCAGGCCGGCGAGGCCCACCAGGCGCATGGGCCATCTTTGATCCTTGAGCGCGGACGTGCACTCAAGCGCCACCCAGAGCAGCAGGAAGGCGAGGTGAGGGTATCGCTGGTAGGAGTATCCCTTGTCCTGCAGGAGGAAGAAGCAGATACCGAGACCCATGCAGAGCAGGACTGGAACAATCTCAGGACGGCGCCAACTGCGCCTGACGACGAACAGCACCAGGGCAACGCCGGCCAGCTTGAGCAGAGAGAGAGGCGCGATGCGGCCGATGATTGCCCAGAGCGGAAAGCGGCCAACGCTGGCGTGGAAGGGCAGGGTGACGCGGCAGACATCGAGAAAGCTGCGCGCGGCATGGTTGTGCAGGAGGAAGAGCATGGCGCCCGCGAGCGGGACGCCAAAGCCGAGTAGGGCGGGGAAGAGTGCCGGGGACACGGAGCGGCCTTGCCGTCTCATCGCCAGCAGAGCCCAGCCCAGGAGCACGGCGAAGTACACTACGCCGAAGGGCTTGGTTGTGGTGGCGGCGCCGAGCGCAAGGCCGAAGCCGGCGAAGAGCCACCCGTCGGCGTCGGGGCCTGGCAGGCGCCGGGTAGAGACTCTTCGCACCGCCGTCACCAAGCACGTGGTTGCCAGCAGCAGGAGCGCCGCTATGGCGAGGTCTCTCTGGCCGGTCTGACCGATGCCGTCGCGCCCGTGAAAGAGCGCAAAGAGCGCTGCGGCAAAGATGCCCGCAAACCAGTCGGTAGAGCGTGCGAGAAAAATCATGGACACGCCGGCAAGGGCGAGCAGGCCCAGGTCGTAGAGCCTCCAGGTCAGGTTGTCGGTAGACGGCGTAGAGAGCGAGATGGCGAGCCAGCTGGGCAGGTAGGCGCCGGGCAGGTTGATGTCGTGGACGCCGCGGTACGCAGCGAAGCCATGCTGCTGCATGAAGACCGCGTAGTGCATGAGCGCGGCGTCATTTGCCAGGGGCCAGTGCCAGGAGAAGACGATAAACCAGCCCGTGGCCGCGGCGAGCAGGGCTGCTGCGAGCACGCGGAAGAACTGCATCCACCGGGACCATTGCTCCGGCCCGTGTGGCGCGGGTCTGCCGGCGAGTTGCCACGGCCCTGTGCTGCGCCGCCGGGTCGCCGGCCGCTGCAGTACGGCGGCGCGCTGGCCTGTAGCGCTAGCCATGCCGTGCCCATCCTCTGCAGCCGCGCTGGTTGTTCCTGCTCATAGAGTGAGGCAAGCATAGCGCGTGGTTGCGCGGCGTGCCGGTCGGCGGGCAGATTTCTGCAGCACCGCGGACAGGAGCGGCATCCCGCGCGTGCAGGAGATGCATGGCCGCGTGCTGGTGGCCGCGCTGCTTGCATGCGATACTTGTGTGTGCCTATCCGGTACGCCCATCCAAGCCAAGATAGAACAGGGGTAGCGAAAATGTCTGCAAAGTACATCTTTGTGACCGGCGGCGTCGTGTCCAGTTTAGGCAAAGGCCTGGCAGCAGCCTCGATCGGGTGCCTGCTGGAGAGCCGCGGACTGCGCGTGAACCTGATGAAGTTTGACCCCTACCTGAATGTCGATCCCGGAACCATGTCGCCTTTTCAGCATGGCGAGGTGTTTGTGACCGACGACGGCGCGGAGACGGACCTGGACCTGGGGCACTATGAGCGATTCACCCACGCGCACCTAACGCGCGACAACAACCTGACCACGGGGCGCATTTACGAGCAGATCATCACCAAAGAGCGGCGGGGCGATTACCTCGGTAAGACCGTGCAGGTCATCCCGCACGTCACCAACGAGATCAAGAACGCCATGCGTAAGGTGGCCGCGAATACGGACGTGATCCTGGTGGAAATCGGGGGAACAGTGGGCGACATCGAGTCGCAGCCGTTCCTCGAAGCCATTCGGCAGATGCGGCAGGAGCTGGGACGGGAGAACACGGTCTTTGTGCACGTGACGCTGGTGCCCTGGATCTCCGCTGCGCAGGAGTTGAAGACCAAGCCCACGCAGCATTCGGTCAAGGAGATGCTCTCGATCGGCATCCAGCCCGACATCCTGCTGTGCCGCTCCGACCGTGCGCTCTCGCGCGAGATCAAGGCCAAGATTGCGCTCTTCTGCAACCTGGAAGAACAGGCCGTGATCACGGCACGCGACGTGGAATCTATCTATGAAGTGCCGCTGGCATTCTCGCAGGAGGGCGTGGATGCGCTGATCCTGAAGTACCTGCACATGGAGGCGCGGCCCTCGGACATGACACGGTGGAGCGACCTGCTCGATCGGGCCTATCACCCTGCCGACGAGGTGTCGATTGGGATCGTGGGCAAGTATGTAGAGTACGAGGACAGTTACAAATCGCTGAAGGAAGCGCTGACCCATGGCGCCCTGCAGCACAGGCTGCGGCTGCGCGTGACCTGGATCGAGGCTGAGGGGCTGGAGACGCCGGGGTACGAGGAGCAGTTACGCGGGTTCGACGGGATCCTGGTGCCGGGCGGATTTGGCAAGCGCGGCATCGAGGGGATGCTGCAGGCGATCCGGTATGCGCGCGAGAAGAAGGTGCCGTACTTCGGTATCTGCCTCGGCATGCAGACTGCCTGCATTGAGTATGCGCGGAACGTGTGCGGACTGAGGGAAGCGAACTCGAGCGAGTTTGACCCGGCGACGCCGCACCGGGTGATCTACAAGCTGCGTGAACTGACGGGCGTCGAAGAGATGGGCGGGACGATGCGCCTGGGCGCGTGGGATTGCGTGATGGCGGCCGACTCGGTCTCTGCGCAGGCCTACGGGACGACCGAGATTGCGGAACGTCACCGCCACCGTTACGAGTTTAACCGGGAGTACGAAGCGTTGTTGACCGGCGCCGGGCTGCGCATCGTCGGCACCACGCCCGACTCGACCTATGTAGAGATCGTCGAGATTGCCGACCATCCATTTTTTGTTGGGTGCCAGTTCCACCCCGAGTTCAAGTCGAAGCCGCTGGAGCCGCATCCCTTGTTTGCCGCGTTCATTGACGCGAGCTATGCGGCGCGTCAGCGGGGCGTGGAGTTGGCGAGCATAGAGGTGGGGAGTATCGATGCGGCGGCAGCTATGGTCGCGCCGCTCTAGATGCGTCATGCGCAGAGGGGGAGCAGGCTTCGCTCCCCGCTCGCTCGCTTCACTGCTGCTTAGCTGCGATTGACCGCCGACAGCGCATCCATCCGCTGCTTGACCACCTTGTCCTGCCGCTCGCTCTCCTCGCGTGTGGCATGGTTGGTGATGCCCTGACCTTCGCCCGTCGGGGTGCGGGTCTTGAGCGAGCCCTCGAGTACTGTGTCGGTCACGGACGCGCCGTGGCGGCTCGATCCTTCGCTCGGATAGCGCTCCGACTGCCTGTTGGTGCCAGTCTGCGCTCCTTCGCTGTTCTCGTAGAGAGCTGCATCTTCTCCACGAGCCACGGTATGCGTGGTGACGCCTGGTTCAAGATCACTGTCGGAGAAGCTCTGGTTTTGGTGCGAGGTGGTGTGTGGCGTTGTTTCTCCTGGCATGGCTTCCCTCCTGTGTAGGTAAGAAGCGGAGCCGGCGCGGGGCGTTGGCTAATGCGGCGCGATGCACGTGTGCGCGATCGCCCAGCGAGATCTGCGGCTCGCGCCGGGGGTGTGTTCCAATCATTGCTGTGGTCAAAGACTTTCGTATCGACGACATTGCAGTAGGTGCAGGCAGGCTCTTTCTTATCGCGGGCCCTTGCGTGATTGAGAGCGAGGAGCATGCGCGTTGCATGGCAGAGGCCATCCAGCGCATCACCTCTGATCTCGAGGTGCCATACATCTTCAAGGCATCCTACGACAAAGCCAACCGCACCTCGGTGACCAGCTTTCGTGGTCCCGGGCTGCGCGAGGGCACGCGCATCCTCAAGACCATCGGCGAAACCACGGGGCTGCCGGTGCTGACCGACGTGCATGAGCCGGCGCATTGCGCCATCGCGGCAGAAGGCGCAGACGTGCTGCAGATTCCCGCGTTCCTGTGCCGCCAGACA
>DASWUY010000326.1:0-6437 GCA_036401435.1 Acidobacteriaceae bacterium
GCGATCTCCCCCAGGCAGTCGAAGCACTCGGCGCAGACGGCCCCGCCTGGCGTCGGCTGCTCGAGCCCTTCGTCCGCGAGTGGCCCGCCTTTGCTGCCGAGGTCCTCGGCCCCGTCGTCCATCTGCCGCGCAGCCCGCTCCTGCTCGCCCGCTTTGGCGTCTTTGCGCTCGCGCCCGCCCAGCCCCTGGCGAAGGCGCTCTTCCGCACCGCGCGCACCCGCGCCCTCTTCGCCGGGCTGGCCGCGCACTCCTTCCTCAGCCTTCGTTCCCCGCTCAGCGCCGCCGTGGGCATCGTCCTCGGCGCCTCCGCCCACGCCGTTGGCTGGCCCATCGCCCAGGGCGGCGCACAGTCCATCACCCAGGCCTTGGTCAGCCTGCTGGCCCAGCACGGAGGTTCGGTCCACACCAGCGCACCCGTCCTCTCACTCGACCCTTCATCTCCTGGCGCCGAGCGCTTTGTCGCAGACGCTGTTACCTTATGCGACCTTGCGCCCGCTGGCCTGCTCTCGCTCGCCGGCTCTCGCCTGCCCCCTGCCTATCGACGCACGCTCTCCGCATACGCCAGGGGCCCAGCCATCGTCAAGATCGACTACGCCCTCTCTGAGCCCATCCCCTGGCGACCCCCGGCCTGCCGCCGCGCTTCCACCGTCCATCTCGGCGGCACGCTCGAGCAGATCGCCGCCTGTGAAGCAGCGATCGCGCACGGCCAGGTTCCCGCCGAGCCCTTCGTGCTCCTCGCCCAGCCCACCCTTGCTGACCCTACGCGCGCCCCCGCCGGCCGCCACATCGCCTGGGCCTACTGTCATGCGCCCCAGGGTGTTCCCCAGGCCTGGCCGCAGATCGTCGCCGCCCTTGAGGCGCAGATTGAACGCTTTGCCCCAGGCTTCCGAGAGTGCGTGCTGGCCCGCGCCGTCTCCACCCCCCAGACCCTTGAGGCGTCAGACCAGAACCTGCTTGGCGGCGACATCTCGGGCGGCGCCATGACCCTCGGGCAAACGCTGCTCCGGCCCACTTGGCGCGGCTACCAGACTCCCGACCCACGCCTCTTCCTCTGCTCCGCCTCCACCCCGCCCGGGGCAGGCGTGCATGGCATGTGCGGCTTCCATGCGGCCCATGCGGCCCTGCGCTCGCTCCGCCGCTAGAACCACTAGCCGCCTGCCCCATGCGGATGCAAGTTACAAAAGTACCGGCCCGGCCCAAAACGGCAAAGCATGGCTCCCACCGGGGTCTACGGTAAAGAAGAGAAAGACAAATCGGGCCAAGGACTTTTTGATGAATGTAGAGTATCCGCTTCGCCTCCTCCTGGTTGACGATCAACCACTTGTGCTTTCCGGCTTGCTGGCCATCCTTGAGGCCAGCAACTTCACCTGCCACACGGCCAACGACGGCTTTCAGGCTCTGGCCATCCTCCGCGAGACCCTGCCCGACGTCATCATCACCGACCTCACCATGCCCAACATGTCCGGCTTCGAGCTGCTGGCCATCGTGCAACAGCGCTTTCCGCAGATCGCCGTCATCATCCTCAGCGGCGAGTACATCGTGCACCTCGAGGACTCCACGCACGCCTTCTTCCGCAAGGGTCAGTACGCGCCGGAGCAGCTCATCGCCAAAATCCGCGAGCTCCACAGCCAATGGCCCACTCGCTCCTCCAGGGCCCGGCTGCAGCACCCACCGCTCTGGGTCCACGAACCGCATCGCAAGTACTTGGTCGTCACCTGCACCGACTGCCTCCGCTCCTCGCCCGTCAACCACGCCACGCTTGAAGACCCCGGCGTTCACGAGACCGACTGCCCGTCCTGCGGGGTTCACCTCACCTACTTCGTCGACAGCATCCAGTTGGAAGTCCCGCTGTCCGCTCCCCACGCGTCCGCCGATGCTCTCCTGGTAAGGGCCTAGCCTCGCCCGGGTAAGCGCACGGGCCCCACTCCAGACCAACAACCGGCGATGTACGCACGAGGGAATGTAAGAATAGGCAGGTGGAGCCCGCCCACACGCCTGTCGACCCCCTGGGTCTCTACTTCTCCATTCCCTTCTGCCGCTCCAAGTGCACCTTCTGCAACTTCGCCTCCGGCGTCTACCCCCCCTCTCAGCTCGAGCTCTATCTCTCCCGCCTCCTGGACGATCTAGCAAACGCACACTCCTGGGCCCGGCAGCAGGGCCTCATCCTGCCCCGGCAGGTCGATACGGTTTACTTCGGCGGAGGCACCCCCTCCCTCCTCGCTCCCGCGCAGCTCGCGTTTCTCCTTGCCGCCGTGCGCGCTCACTTCTCCGTCTCCCCGGCGGCCGAGATTACGCTTGAGGCCGCACCGGGCTTTCTCTCAGAGGACCTGCTCGCCGCCTGCGCCGGGCAGGGTGTTACCCGCATCAGCTTCGGCGTCCAAACCTTTGTCGACGCGGAGGCGCGCGGCGTCGGCCGCCTGCACACCGCTGCCCAGGCCATGCAGGATGTTGCCCGTGCCCGCAGCGTTGGCATGGCCGTCAGCCTGGACCTGATCGCCGGCCTGCCCGGCCAGACCGAATCCAGCTGGCGCCACTCGCTCCAGGCCCTCTGCGACCTGGCCCCCGAGCACGCCAGCGTCTACATGCTTGAGGTGGACGAAGACTCGCGCCTGGGCGGCGAAATGCTGCTTGGTGGCACCCGGTACGGCGCTGCCCTCACCCCGTCCGATGACGCCGTGGCAGACTTCTACCAGGAGGCCTGCCTGGTGCTCGCCGCAAATGGCCTCGAGCAGTACGAGATCTCGAACTTCGCCCGGCATGGCCACCCCTCCCGTCACAACCAGCGCTACTGGCAGCGCCGCCCTTACCTCGGCCTTGGCCTGGACGCGCACTCCATGCTGCGCACCACCGGCGGCCAGGCTGTTCGCTTCGGCTCCACCGAGGACCTCGACCACTACCTTCGTCCTCCAGCTCCGCACCAGGCGCTCCACCGGCTCACTCGGCAGGAAGAGCTCGAAGAAGCCTGGTTCCTCGGTCTGCGTTGCAACAGCGGAGTGGCACTTGAGGCCATTCGCGTCGAGTTCGGACCCGCTGCCCTCGCTGCCTGCATGCCCGCACTCGCCACCCTCGCCGCGGACGGCCTGCTCTCGCTCGGCCCCTCGCGCGCCGCTCTCACCAGCCGCGGCCGCCTGCTCTCGAATGAGGTCTTCTCAAGGCTCCTCGGCATCGAAGCAGAGGAGTTGCCGATCGAAGCACGCGAGCCGGTCTCCTCCTCCTTCCTCTAGGAACGCCGCTCCCCTGCAGTTTGCTCGCGATATCCTTCAAGGAGCAGGGAAGGGGAAGGAGCAGGGCCGCGACCAGTGCGCGCCTGCACGCCCCTTCCACCCCGGTCCCCCAAGGAGAAGCATGGCCACCAAGACCCTCTTCGCGCCCGAGCCGGAGACGCCCATCGCCCAGGCCACCATCGACCTGCGCAGCGATACCGTCACCCAGCCCACCCCGCAGATGCGCGCCGCCATGGCCGCCGCACCGGTCGGGGACGATGTCTATGGCGAGGACCCCACCATCAACGCGCTCGAAGCCCGCGCCGCCGAGCTCTTCGGCCGCGAGGCCGCCCTCTTTGTCCCCACCGGCACCATGGGCAACCAGATCGCCATCCGCCTTCATACCCAGCGCGGCCAGGAGGTCATCTGCGAGGCGCGCGGGCACCTGGTCGATTGGGAGATGGCCATGGTCGCAGACTTCTCCGGCTGCCAGCTCCGCACCGCCTATGCCGAAGACGGCGTGCTCACCTGGGCGCACATCCAGCCGCTGCTCTCCCCCAGGCTCTACTACCGCCAGCAGACCGGCCTCATCTCGCTTGAAAACACCCACAACATGGCCGGCGGCATCGTGACGCCGCTTTCGGTCTTTGAAGAGATCTGGGCCGCGGCCCGCATCGCCGACCTCCCCGTCCATCTCGATGGCGCGCGCATCTTCCACGCAGCCACCTATCTCGGCATCAGCGTACAGGAGCTGACGGCCGGCTTTGACTCTGTCATGTTCTGCCTCTCGAAGGGCCTCTGCGCCCCGGTAGGCTCCCTGCTGGTGGGCTCACTGTCCTTTGTGGACCGCGCCCGCTCCCTCCGCAAGGCGCTCGGCGGGGGCATGCGCCAGGCCGGCTGCCTGGCCGCCGCAGGCCTCATCGCCATGGAGCAGATGCCCGCTCGCCTGCATGAGGACCACGCCAACGCCCGCCTCCTGGCCGAGCGCCTCGCGCCTCTTCCCCAGGTCCAGCTCAACCTGGCCCACGTCCAGACCAACATCGTCATCTTCAAGCTCATCGACCCCGCCGCCGGCGACGGCGCCGACGCCACCGCACTCGTCACCCGCCTCAAGCACCGCGGCATCCTCGCCGGTACCACCGGGCCTCACTCCGTCCGCTTCGTCACCCACCATGACGTCGATCGCGCCGCGTGCGAAGAGGCCGCGCGCATCGCCGCAGAGGTCATCGCAGAGGAGTAAGCACCGCGGCATAACCGGCGCGGAGGGGCGCGGGCCGCGCTGGCGGTCTTCCCTGCATCGAACGCCCCTGAAGGAGTGCGACCGTGATCCAGAACCTCGAAATTCGCAAGCAGGGCGAGCGGTACCTCATCCTCGAGCAGGCCGGCTCCAACTACCACGCCGACCGCCCGGTACACGAGGCTGCCGATCGCGCCGACGCTAAGGCCTGGCTCACCGAGCGCGGCGCTGCGCCCGAAGATGTTGCTCGCGTACTCGACGACGCCGGCTCCTCCGAGCGCGTCTTCCTTGAGATCGATGCCGGCTACTCCGAGGCCGAAGGCTTTCCCAAGCAGAGCGGGAAGGATCCCGTTTGACGGGGAAGCCCGCATCGCCCGTCATCAGCACGGGTGACGTTCTGCGCCGCTTCCACTAGACCACGTCCTGCTTCGCTCCGGTCTTGGTCCACACGGAGGGCGAATCCAGACACCGGCGGGCGCGTCTAACAGGTATAAACTAGGAGCAACATGCCCAAGTACTCCATCGTGGTTCCCTTCCACAACGAAGAAGAAAACGTCACCGTCCTCTATGACCGCGTCAAGGACGTCATGGAGCAGGTGGGCGACAGCTTTGAGCTGGTCCTGGTCGACGATGGCTCAGGCGACCGCACCTACAAGCTGCTGGAAGAGATCGCCGCCGTCGACAGCCGCGTGCTCGTGGTCAAGCTTCGTCGCAACTTCGGTCAGACCTCCGCCCTTGCCGCCGGCTTTGACCACGCGCAGGGAGACTACATCCTGGCCATGGATGGCGACCTCCAGCACGACCCCGACGAAATCCCCGCCTTCCTCGAAAAGCTGGAAGAGGGCTACGATGTCGTCTCTGGCTGGCGCAAGGAGCGCATCGATAACTTCGTCATGCGCCGCGTACCCTCCCGCATCGCCAACTGGCTCATGGCCCGGCTCTCCGGCGTCGACATTCATGACTTCGGCACCACCTTCAAGGCCTACCGGCGCGAGGTCATCCAGAACGTCCCGCTCTATGGGGAAATGCACCGCTTTATCCCTGCGCTGGCCTCCTGGTACGGCGCCTCCATCTGCGAGATTCCCATCCGGAATGTCCATCGCGAACGCGGCAAGAGTCACTACGGCATCGGCCGCACCTTTCGCGTCTTCTTTGACCTGTTGACCATCCGCTTCCTGCTCAAGTACATGATGCGGCCGCTGCACTTCTTCGGCTCCATCGGGGCCCTGTCCATCCTAGGCGGCGGTGCGCTCTCCATCCTCCTGCTGGCGCTCAAGCTCCTCACCCGCCAGCACGTCATGGACCAGCACGGACCCCTGTTCGTCATTGCCGGCATCCTGATCCTCGCCGGCATCCAGATGCTTGCCATCGGTCTGCTGGGCGAGCTTCAGGTCCGCCACTACCACCACGGCGGCCAGCGCGCCCCCTACGCGGTTGACCGCCTGGTACGCCTCCGCACCCCGGAAGAGCCGAGCATGCTGCGCGAGCTCTGATCCGCTCCTCGCGGGAGAAACCTACTTCCTGGCCCCGCTCCACTCCAGGTAAGACCGCCATTCCGTCTGCCGCGGCGCCTGCATCTGGAAGGCGCCGCTCATCAGGGCACCCTTCCGCTCATACGTCAGCCTGAACTTCGGCCCAGGCCCCGGTTCCGATAGAAACAGGGCGGTAGTCGCCGTCGGCGTGGACACGTCATAGTGGATCACGTGACCTTCGTTGTCGAAGTAGATCGCCTTCAGCGCCCCGCCGGGCCCATCCTCGAAGATGTAGAGCAGATCCCCATGCTCGCAATCGAAGCTGACCGGCCCTTTGCAGTTCGGGTCGGTGCTGCTGTGCCGGGCAAGGATGTGGCCGCCCAGCTCGCTCTGAAACGTGTAGAGTCCGCTTACCTGCGCCCCTCCCGCTCCCTGCGCCTTGGCCTCCCACGTTCCCTCGAGAAAACTCAGTGATTTCCACGTAGCCGGCTGCGTAGCAGGCCCAGTAGCAGGCCCGGTCTGGGC
>DASWUY010000327.1:0-3622 GCA_036401435.1 Acidobacteriaceae bacterium
GAGAGGGTATGGGCACGAAGACTTCTCGAGCTCGCTGAGCGGGTTGAACGTTCCCGAGGAGCGGTCGCGCTATTTCGGTCACCGGATCGGCAGCCAGCAGGGTGCCGTGGTGACGGTTTCGGCGACAGGTCGCGAGGCAGAGGCAGAAGAGATCCTGACGGCCAACGGCGGCGACATCGGCGCGGATACCACCGGATATGACTACAGCACACCGGTAGCCAATGCAGAGCAGCAGAGGATCCAGCTGCTGGGCGAGGTTCTGCGGGTGCAGAAGGAACGGATCAGCCGCGGCGAGGTACGTATCCGCAAGGAGATCGTGACCGAGCAGCAGACGATTCAGGTCCCGGTGACGCGCGAGGAGCTGGTGATCGAGCGCATCCCGGTAAGCGGCACAGCGGCAGTGGCAGGCGAGATCGGGCAGGATGCCGAGATTCGCATTCCGCTGACCGAAGAGCGCGCGACGCTGGACAAGCACACGGTGGTGCGGGAAGAAGTGGCGGTTGGCAAGCGTGCGGTTGAGAACGTGCAGGAAGTGGGCGGTGCGGTTCGCCACGAGGAGTTGAACGTGGAGGATACGACCACGGGCACGACGACTGGAACGACGACCGACAAGTCGCGCTTCTAGGCTTTGACCCAGTGCGGAACAAGAAAGCCCCCGCTGCTTGCGGGGGCTTTTTGTTGCTCTCCCGGGCGGGAGAAATGTTCCACGTGGAACATTATGTTCCACGTGGAACATTCTGCTGTATAGTGCTCGCGCCAATCCTCTTTAGCACAGAGGCACCTAAGTGTGCGCCAGATGCAGGGTCCGGAGCGCCCGCGCGCCGAAAGCTATTCTGGCTGGACACGTTCAGCCACGGTATCTGTACCTGCAAAGTGTATGGTCACGCTTTGAGCAGCCTTGCCGGGTGGCATCTTGACTGACACTGCCGGGGGTGAAGTAGACGGGAGCTGGAGAGAGCGCCGGCCAACCGCGCTGAGGACCGGAGGCTGCGAGAGCCGGCCTGGCTCAGGTTGACATACGATAATCATTATCGTAGGCTTGCACCGATGACGCAGCAGGAGACCAGCCAGTTTCGCCGCATCTGTGAGCAGGCCGGGCTTGCGGTAACGCACCAGCGGCAGGTGATCTACGAGGTCCTGGCGGCGACCGATGGGCATCCGAGTCCGGAAGAGGTGTATGCGCGGGTCAGGCGCCGGATCCCGGCCATCTCGCTGGCCACGGTGTACAAGAACATCCACCTGTTCATCGAGAGCGGGATCTTCGACCAGGTAAGCATGCACCACGGGTCGATGCGGGTGGAGACCAATCGCGCTCCTCACTATCACCTGGTGTGCACGGGGTGCAAGTCGATCCTGGACATGGAGGGCGGCCTGCCGGGGCTCAAAGAGATAGAAGAGCGGCTGCCGCGGGGCTTCCGGGTAGAGCGGCTGGCGGTGGATGTGGTGGGCGTGTGCGAAGGGTGCCAGAAGCAGGTGGTGGTGCAGTAGGGCAGCCCGGTCGAGAGAGACAGTTTTGAAGTTGCAGAGAGCGAGCCCGGGTGGGCTCGCTCTTTGCTTTCAGCGAAGGAAAAGGGCAGGAACGGGTGTGCCTGCGGGGCTGCGTTCGCACCCGCGCTATGCTTAACGGCAGCCTGGGCTGGACTGGAACCAATCCTCACAAGCCTGCGTACTAAACGGCATGAGCGCGGCAGGCACAATGACGTGGGGACCTTTCGCAGGGAGCGGGCTATCCGGTAGTCGTGTGGCTCGAGCGCAGCGGATGGCAGCGGCGCCGGCACATGTAGGGGGCCGGGCGCCGGCGGCGACGGACGGCAAGGCGGTGCCGAGCGCCAGGCTCGAGGAGAAGCGGGTGGTCGAGGCGGACTGGGCGGCGGTCGTACGGCGATGCCTGAACGGGGACTCGCTGGCCTGGGTGGAGCTGGTGCGCTCGCACCATGGACGGGTGTACGGGCTGTGTTTCCGGTTTACGGGCTCGTCGCACGATGCCGAGGACCTGACCCAGGAGGTTTTCCTGAAGGTGTATGGGAACCTGCGCGCCTTTGACGCGGCGCGGGGAAGCTTCCAGACCTGGATCACGGCGATGACGCGCAACCTGCTGGTGGACCACTTCCGGCGGACCAAGCAGCAGCGGGCGACCGACTCGATGGATGCGGGCTGGGAAGATGGTGAGGGGCGCACGGCAGCTGAGCGGCTGGGCATGCATTTGGAAGACAAGCGGCGCAATCCGCACGAGCAGGCGGTGCAGCGGGAGCTTGAGGCGATGGTGCAGCAGGCGCTGACGCGGGTCTCGCCGGAGCTGCGCGAGGCGGTGATTCTGCGGGACCTGCAGGACCTGGACTACAAGGAGATCGCCCAGGTGCTGCGGGTGCCCGAGGGTACGGTGAAGTCGCGGATCAGCAGGGGGCGGGCCGAGCTTGCCCGGCTGCTGCATCGCGAAGGGACACAGGTGAGCTGAGATGAGTGAGAGGATGCCGCATACGCCGCTGGACTGTGAGCAGTGGGAAGCCCTGCTGGCGGACAAGCTGGATGGCACGCTGGGAGCGGAAGCCGGTGCCGCGTTTGCCGAGCACTTGGAGAGTTGTGCGATGTGCACGGCGCTGTTGGAGCGGGCTAGGCAGGGCCAGCAGTGGCTGAAGCTGCTGGAAGGCAGCACGCCGAGTGCGCCGGTGGACCTGTTGTCAAAGATCCTGGCCAGAACGCAGGGGGCGGGTCACGAGCAGGACTTTGCGCTGGGGACGGGGGTGCAGACCGGCCTGGTGCCGGCAGAGGGGGGCGGGCGGTGGAGCCTGCCTTTCCTGGGAGCGAATGCGGGCATGGCAGCGGCCCGGGGTGCGCACCAGGCGCGGCTGCTGATGACGGCCGGGATGGCGTTCTTTTCCGTGGCGCTGACGCTGAGTCTGGCCGGCATCCGGTTGACCTCAGTGCATGCGGCGGAGCTGCGCCCGCAGGTGGTGGAGGCGAACGTGACGCGCTCCTTTTACGGGACCAAGAAGCAGGTGGTGAGTTTCTACGACAACCTGCGGCTGGTGTACGAGGTGGAGTCGAAGATGGACGCGATGCGGCATGAGTCGACACCGGCGAACCGGACGGAGGCGCCGACCAAGGCCACGCCCAAGCCGGAGGGCAAGGGCGTGCCGGGGAGTGAGACGAAAGCCCCTGGAAAGCTGCACGGGGCGGTCTCTCCCGAGCCGGGACGGCCGACGGAGGAGGTGCTGCACGGCTGGCCGGTGAGTGCCGGGTTCCGGGTAGCGGGACCGGGGGGAGTGAAGACGGCCGAGATGCGACGGATGGCCGCTTGGACGGTGCGGGGTTCGGCTCCGCGGAGGCCGGACGGGTGCGTGCAGGACAGGTACCAGGGCGCGACGAGCAAGGAAAGGATCCGCATATGAACTGCGCCAATCATTCTGAACTTCCTGTGGCGGCATATTGTCAGAACTGCGGCAAACCGCTGTGCACCCAGTGCGTGCGATCGGTGGCCGGGGTGGTGTATTGCGAGCCGTGCCTGGCGGCGCGGCTGCACGGGGCGTCTGCGCCAACCTACGCGGCGGCGCCGCGGGCCGGCGCCGGGGCTACCAGCACGGCATGGAGCGCGGTACAGGAGCCGGTGCCGGCTGCGGTGGGC
>DASWUY010000328.1:0-2352 GCA_036401435.1 Acidobacteriaceae bacterium
GAATTATCCGGCGAGATCCGCGGCGACAGGCTGATCGTGCCCAGGTGCGTGACCGGCCGGGCGCCCTGCCCGTCATAGTCCATCGCCCAGATTTCCTTGTTCCCGCCCCGCGCCGAAACGTAATAAATCGTCGTCTCAGCGATCCCGTTGATGCCTCCACCCAGCCGCGCAATGATCTCGTTCGCGAACCGGTGCGCGATCCGCCGCGTGTTCTCCGTGCCCGCCGCGTCGCTGTACTGCTTGCCCAGGATCTGCGGCGCCTGCGGGTTCTTCACATCGTCCAGGTAGCCCAGCACCGCGACCTTGCCGTTCTGCACGCTCAGCGTGCCAAAGGTCACCATCTCGGCGCTCGCCGGCGCGGCCGCCCAGGCGCTCAGCTGCACATCTGCCTGTGAGCTCGGCATCAGCGGCGGCGCCATGCTCTTTGACACCATGTCGAAGATGCCGGCGTTCTGCAGGTCAGAGTAAAGGGTGGTGTCGAAGATGCTTTTCAGCTGGTAGGTCGCCGTCTCGCCGGAGGGGTGAAAGCCCGCCACCGCGATCCGGATCCTCTGCGCGCTCAGGCCGCTGCCCGTGCGCACCCAGTCTGCCTGCGCGTGGGCTCTCAACGCCGGCCAGCAGAGAAGAGCAACCAGCAGCAAAAGCCGGCCAAAAACGAGAGAGCGGTCGCGCCGAAACGTCTTCATCATCCGTCGAAATCCAACTTCAGCCGCCGCCAGGCTTAGCGGGCGGTCTGCTCACAATAGTACGACACCAGCAGCGTGCTCCCGTTGTAGGCATTCGGCAGTGGCCCATAACTGTCAACCCTTTGGATCGCTCGTTGGCAGGCCGAATCGAGGCTCGGCGAGCCGCTCGAACGCGCAATCCGCACCCCGCTGGGCGCCCCGTCCTTGCCGATCACAAAGTTCACATACACCCTGGTCCCCACCGGCAGCGAAGGATCCACCAGCGCCCGGTCCACCAGTGGCTCCGTGCGCCGCCGGATCCCATCCACGTACCAGGGAAAGCGCGCGCCAAAGTCCCCGCCCTGCACGTTCACCTGCGCGGCCGGCGTCGCCGCAGGCAGGGTCCGCGGCAGGGATGCTGCCGCCTCGCCAAAGTTGGCGCGATCCTGCGGCTTGATCAGCTGCACATGCCTCGGCGCAGGCTGCGGCTGCGGCTTGGCCGCGACCGGTTTCTCCGGCTGCGGCTGCGCTACCGCCTTCTTCGGCTGCAGCTTCGGCTTCGGCGCCTGCTTCACCGGGATAGGGATGGTCTTCTCCTCCTCGGCCGGCGGAGCCTTCGGCGCCGGCGGCGCGGGCGCCGGGCTGGGCGTCTCGGTGGCCAGCACGTTCTCTGCCGGCTTTTGCTCCTCGCGCGGCAGCGGGATCGCCGGCGCCGAGGTCACCATCGTCGCCTGGATAGCCCCCTCGGTATGGCTGTTGTTGCCCCACAGGTTCGGGTGCAGGTGCGCCGCCACCAGCGCATATCCCAGCACCGTTCCGGCGATCGCAACATGCAGCAGCAGCGACTGCACCGCCTGCCGCCCAAAGGCGTCCCGCTCTGGCTCGAGTTGAGGTACGGTCCGCGGCATGGCTTACTTCGGCTGGATCGGCTGGGTCACGATGCTGATGTTCGTGATCCCCGCCTGTTTGACCGCGTCCATCACTGAAGCGAAAGCACCGAAGGGCACCTTCTCGTCCGCGCGCAGGTAGATCACCTGCTTGGCCGGGTCCGCGCCGGGGGTCTTCAGCCGCCCCGCCAGCTCCCCCAGGTTGATCACCTGGTCCCCCAGAAAAACCCTCTGCTCGCGATCAATCGTCACCACCATGCGCTGCTCGGTGATCTCGCGCACGGTGTGCGTCTTCGGCACCGCCACTTCAATGCCCGACTGCAGCACCGGCGCCGTCAGCATGAAGATCACCAGCAGCACCAGCACCACGTCCACCAACGGCGTGATGTTGATCTCGGCCAGCGCCGTCTGGGTATGCCCCTCTCTACTCGTGAAGGCCACGCGCGGCCTCCCGCCCTGCCCGCTCCTGCTGCGCCTCGTGGCGAGGGTCCTGCGTGCCGTGCCGAGGGTCGGGCGGCCCCTGCCGGGGGTCCTGGCCCGGCCTCAGCTGAAACTCTTCCATGCTGTTCAGCAGCTCTCGCGCAAAGTCGTCATTGCGCGCCCCAAACTCCCGGCACCGCGCCGTGAACTGGTTGTACGCCACCACCGCCGGCACCGCGACCAGCATGCCCGCCGCCGTCGTGATCAGCGCCTCCGAGACCCCGGGCGCCACCGCCCGCAGCGTCGCCGCCCCGGCCGTGCCCAGCCCGTGAAAGGCATCGACGATCCCCATGATGGTCCCAAACAGACCGATAAAGGGT
>DASWUY010000329.1:0-1743 GCA_036401435.1 Acidobacteriaceae bacterium
CGGCGGGAGTCGTGTCCTCTGCAAGGAAACCGGTAAGCGCGACGTTGGGATCGAAAGCCTGGTTGGTGGCAATGTCCATCGTGCTTGCGACGCCCAGGGTCAGGTCGTTCCCTACGGAGAGCAGCCCGGCAGCGCTCAGACCACCCTGCTGCGGAAGATTGATGTCAGTGTTGTAGAGGAAGGTATCTCCGCTTATGCCGAAGACCCTGTTGCCCACCAGAGAGGCATCGGCGAAGGCAGTGGGATCTTCCAGCTGAAGGAAGCCGGTGGAGTAAGGTTTCCCGCCCTCTTCGGAGTCCGTGGCCGTATCTGTTTCTACCAGCGTGGCGCGCCTTGCTACGCTCCCAATCGGGTCAGCGACCATGGCCTTGGCGGCAAGAGCCAGGACTTTTGTTCGACTCGTCCCGAAGTTGAGCGTCACGGTCCCTCGACCATCGGAGTTGACGACGTAGGTGCCGGTGACGGGCTGGGTGCCGTTGTCGAAGTAGTCGTCTGCGCGATCTGACAGCCCGGAACTCACATTCCCGGCACCGTCCAGTACCAGGCTGCCGACCAGGGCTTCGTGGAAGACGTGCCCCTGACCGCTCATGTCATCTGCAAAGCTGTCGAGCTTGAAGAAGTACTGGCCCTGGAGCAGGGCGTTGCCGGTGAGCGGCACGGCCTGGGTGGTGATGCTGAGCGAGGCGGTGGCGGTGGCGGCGTCGTAGTCGGTGACCTGGACGGTGAAGTTGAAGGTGCCGGCGACGGTTGGCGTACCGCTGATGACGCCGGTGGAGTCGACGATGCTGAGGCCGTTGGGCAGCTTGCCGGTGGTGACCTGCCAGGTGTAGGGCGGCGTGCCGCCTGCCGCGGCCAGGGTCTGGGTGTAGGCAGAGCCAAGGGGGACGCTGGGGAGCATGGTCGTTGTGACCGAAAGAGGAACGGGAGCGGCCTGGGCGGTGAAGTTGAGGGCGAGGGTGGCGGTGGAAGAGGCGGCGTCGGTGACCTTGACGGTAAAGGTGGTGGTCTGGGCGGCGGTGGGCGTGCCGCTGAGGATGCCTGTAGAGGCGGCGAGGGTGAGACCGGGAGGCAGGGTGCCACTGGAGACCGACCAGGTGTAGGGGGCGAGGCCACCGGTGGCAGAGAGGGTCTGCGTGTAGGAGACGCCGACGGTGCCGCCGGCGAGGGTGACGGGCGTGATGGCGAGGGGGACGCGCGCGACGGTCATGCTGAAGGTCTGGGTCGCGGTGAGTGCGGGGGTGCTCGAGTCGGCGACCTGGATGGCGATGGCAGTCACGCCGAAGGTGGTGGCCGTGCCGCTGATGACGCCGGTCGAGGATGCGAGGGTGAGGCCGGGGGGGAGTGTCGTGCCGTTGGCCAGGCTCCAGGTATAGGGGGCCCGGCCGCCGCTGGCCGCAAGCGTTTGCGTATAGGCGACGCCAATGGTGGCGTTGGGCAGCGAAGCGGAGGTGATGGTCACTGCAGTGGTCTGCTTGTTGACGGAGCTGCAGGCGGAGAGCAGGAGCGCGAGCGCGGTAAGCGAGGCGGCGAAGAGCTTGTTGATCGACATGGGACCCCTAGGTCGGACGCTGTTGCGCTTGGTATGGCAAGGACGTCCTTCCCCGTTTGTCCCATGCCGGAGAGGCAGTTCGGCCGGAAATGCAACAGGTACCGTGCCCTTCGTACCCAGGGTGCGGGAACGGTGTGGCATCTGCAGGCGGGGGGTTGAGGTAGGGTGCCCCTGTTAAAATGGCGCAGAGGTTG
>DASWUY010000330.1:0-3142 GCA_036401435.1 Acidobacteriaceae bacterium
GTCCGCCGTCGCCAGCAGCTCCCCCTCCGTGGTCAGGCAATCCGGGCACAGCCGCACCCGCTGCCCCCGCGCATTCACAATAATGCCCGCGCCTGCCAGCGCCGCTACCACCGCTTCCGCCTGCGGGCTCTGCACCGTCAGGAAAGCCCCATGCTCCGCATCCCCGCCCACACTCCAGATGCCGCGCTCGCGCAGCAGCGCCTTCAGGCTCTCCAGTTGCTTCTGGCTCCAGGCACGCAGCCGCTCCACCCCCACCCCGCGGGTAAACGCGAGCCCGCTGCGCGCCTGGTACCAGGTCAGCACCGCCGGCGTCCCTTCCAGGTGCGCATCCCCGCCCCGCAGCAGGCGCGGCGCTTCTCCCGGCGCAGAGCTTCCCTCCAGCGCAAACCAACCCGTGTCCAGCGGCTGCATCTCCCCGCCCAGCACCTCCGGCGACAGGTAGAGAAACGCCGCTCCAGGCCCGCCCCGCAGGTACTTGTAGCAGCCGCCAATCAGGTAGTCGCAGCCCAGCCAGGCCACATCCACCTCCACCACACCCAGCGCATGGTAGCTGTCCAGCAGCAGCCGCCCACCCGCCTCCCGGCACGCCTCACTCAGCTCGCGCACTCCCCGCAGCAGCTGCCCCGTCGCAAAAAACACCTGCGAGACCACCACCAGCGCAAACGGCCTTCCCGCGGCTGCCTCCAGCCGCACTCGCTCTGCCATCGACGCGCTGCTGTACGCGGGCTCGCCCCGCTCCCCCTGCTCCGGTAGAACCAGCTCCAGCGCAATCCGCCCCAGCGCCGCGTACTGCGCCAGCAACACCCCGACCGAATCAAACTCGCCCTCGGTCGACAGCACCCGCCCCCCCGGCGGCAGCATGTTCAGCACCGACCGCAGCGCCTGCCCGGCCGAGCCGCGCGGCACCACGTTCCCAGACGAACCGGCCCCCAGCAGCGCCGCCAGCTGGCCCCTGTAGCTATCCCTCTCCCTGAGCCACGGCGCCCACGCCTCACCCGGCGCCTCCTGCCACCACGCCAGCCCTTCCCGCAGGTCGTCTTCGACGGTATCCAGCGGCCGACCCAGGGACTGCGTCGCCAGATACACGCCGGGCGCCTCCAGCGCGCGACGAAAGAGCGGCCGCAAATGCCGGGCGATCGCGTCCGCAGTAAGCTCCCCCGCCCCCAGCCCCACAATCGCCTCCTCCAGCCTGCGCGTCCCTGGGCTCTCCTCGCTCATCGCTTCCCTGGCCCCCCATCCTCAACCCGCCATCCCACACCAGCAGGATGCGAGCCGCCTGCAGGGAATGGTACTTTGGGGTTCATGCGACTCGCCGCCTCCCTCACCATGGCCATGCTCTCCACCGCTCTCATGCTCCACGCCCAGGCGCCCGCGCCGCAGGCCGACCCCGCCAAGGCCGCTCCCCTGCCCCAGGCCTACAACCCTCATGACCACGCGCTCGCGCAGGACTTCGGCCAGCTCGGCCGGTACCGCGCCGCCAACCAGCAGCTCCCCGCCCCCACTCCCGACCAGCCGCGCGTCCTCTTCTATGGCGACTCCATCACCGACGGTTGGAAGCTCGATCAGTTCTTCCCCGGCAAGGGCTACATCAACCGCGGCATCGGCGGCCAAACCACGCCGCAGATGCTCGTGCGCCTCCGCCAGGACGTCATCGATCTCGAGCCGCAGGTGCTGGTCCTGCTCGCCGGTACTAACGATCTCGCCGGCAACACCGGTCCCATGACCATCGAGCAGACGGAGGAGAACTTCACCACCATCGCAGAGCTCGCCCGCCTGCATCACATCGCGCTCATCTTCTCCTCCATCACCCCGGTCAACAACTACATCCATCCCGACATGCTCACCGGCCGGCCGCTGGAAAAGATCCTCGCCCTCAACACCTGGCTCAAGAGCTACTGCCAGGCCAACCACCTCATCTATCTGGACTACTACCCGTCCATGGTCGACGCGCAGGGCGAGTTGCAGAAGCCGCTGTCGAATGACGGCCTCCACCCCAACGCCGCCGGCTACGCCATCATGGCGCCTCTCGCACAGCAGGCCATCACCGCCGGCCTCGCCCAGCCCTCGACGCCGTAGTGCACCCGCCGCCCGGGCCACCCCGCACGGCTCTGCTAGGCTGACTCTCTATGCTCAACCTTCTGATCGATGCAGACGATACGCTGTGGGAAAACAACGTCTACTTCGAGCAGGCGATTGCCAGCTTCCTCAGCCTGCTCGATCACACCCCCCATGCCCCCGAGCAGCTGCGCGACCACCTCAACCGCATCGAGAGCGAAACCGTGCGCGAACACGGGTACGGCACCGGCTCCTTCGAGCGATCCCTCCTGCGCTGCTACGAGGAACTGACCCACCAGCCTCTCGGCGAGCGGGAGCGCCTCCGCATCCGCGGCTTCGCGCAGTCCATCGTCGAGGCCGAAATCCAGCTGCTTCCCGGCGTCCGCGAGGCCCTTCCCCGCCTCGCCGAGCGTCACCGCCTGCTCCTCGTCACCAAGGGCAATCACGCCGAGCAGGCGGACAAGCTCAGCCGCTCCGGCCTCGCACCCCACTTCACCGCAGTTGAGATCCTGCGTGAGAAAGACGCCGCCACCTACCGCGAACTGGCTCATCGCCGGCAACTCGCCACCGCCTCCACCTGGATGATCGGCAACAGTCCCCGCTCTGACATCAATCCCGCGCTCGAGGCCGGCTTCCATGCCGCCTACCTGCGGTACCACTCCACCTGGGTGCTTGAGGAAGAGGCCATCCGCACCCCCCTGCCCGGCCAGCGCCTGCTGGTCTGCGACGACTTCGCATCCGCCGCTGAGCAGTTGCTTCTCTGACCGCAGCTTCCTACCGGCGCGCTTTGATATACTCGGCAAAGCGCGGCGGTCCTTGTTGCACAAGCGGAAGTGGTGAAATGGCAGACACACCATCTTGAGGGGGTGGCGCCGAGAGGCATGGGGGTTCAAGTCCCCCCTTCCGCACCAACCAGGCCCCGACAGAAGCACCCACCGCGGTCTACATCCGCGAGGCTCCCAGGAAAGTAGCCGTCTTATCCGGCAGGCCGACGGCCAGGCAATCTATGCTCATCATTCTCTTCACCATCATTCACATCCTGGTGTGCTTGTTCCTCATCGGCGTCATCCTGCTGCAGCAGGGCAAG
>DASWUY010000331.1:0-4072 GCA_036401435.1 Acidobacteriaceae bacterium
GCCAGGAGGTGTCCGCCGTGAAGAGGTGGTAGGGGTAGCTGGTCCACGGCTCGCCTACCAGCGGCAGGATGCGGGCATGGTCCCGGGCATCGGCTAGGACGCGCAGGTGGACGTCGGCCCGGCAGGAGAGATGCTCAACCATCTGGCACGCCACCCGCCCGGCGCCGGTCGACGCGTGAATGTTGCGCAGGTGCACATAGGCGAGCAGGTTGACGACGCGCGAGCCAGCTTGGCCGAGGTCAGGCGGATGGTTGACCGCGGAGGTAGCCTGCTCTGCGCCAGGGGCGAGCGCTGTCTCAGGCGCCATGCCGCCCTCCCCGCTCGAGCGGCCAACCCGCCCGCGTCCGGATGCCGGCCATCATGTTCCGCAGATGAGCCGCGTCCGGCAGCCACTGATAGGCTCTGCCCACCAGCAGCAGGGCCAGCATGGAGAAGAGCAGCACGGCCGCCATGGCGGCGGTCCAGGCCATGGCGTGTGGTCCGGCGTGGGCACCCGCCTCTGCCATCGCCAACTCGCGCCGCCAGGCCATGGCCGCCAGCACCAGCATCGTTCCGGTACCCAGCGCGAAGACCCGCCCCATGCCGCGCGGCACGCACTGCCGGCGGTCAAGCGCCAGCAGCACCAGCACGGCAGACAGAACGTGCCCGGCCAGGTAGATCAGCATGGCGCCTGCCGCGCTGCCGCCGCGCAGCAGAAAGGCAGTGCCCGCGCCCGCGACAAAGATGGCCCACACCGTGTTGATCACGCCGGTCGTGCGCAGGGACACAATGGTCAGCCGCGCCGCAGCCGGCGAGTTGCCCATGTGCACCACCGCGATGGCCAGCCCCAGGACAATGGCCACCGCCGCCGGCAGATACGCGCGGCCGTAGAGCAGATGCAGGCCCCAGGGCAGCACCAGCATGCCGCAGGCTGCGAGCAGCAGCGCCGCCACGGTGGACAGGTAGGTGCAGACAGCCATCACTTGGTCAGCCGTGCGCGCCTCGCCGGCGGGGCCGCCCATCAGGGCATAGCTGCTCTCGGTCAGCAGCCCCGGGCCCAGGCCCACCAGGTTCCGCAGCTGGTTGGCAATGGCGAAGTAGCTGACCTGGACCAGCGTCGTGTCAGCGCGCGCCACCAGCGTGGTAAGCCACCATCCGGCCAGGTTCATCCCGATCAGCCCGGCGAGTTGCACCAGGCCGAACGACCAGACCTCGCGCAGGATGGGCGCCATCGGCAAGGCTTCCGTGAGCCGGCCCGGGGCATGGAGGCCCAGTGGGCGCCCCAGCAGCAGACACACGGCGACCGCGCCGGTGGTGATCGCGCCCTGCGCCACGATCATCCGGATAGGCCGGTGCGTCGCCGCGGCCAGAGGGATCCAGGCGATCATGCCCACGCCTACCAGCACCGACAAGAGCAGCAGCGCCTGCAGGCGGCGCTGGCCGGTAAAGAAGCCGCGCGCGCACTCGAGCAGGATCATGCCGGCCGCGGAGACTGCCGTCCATTGCAGCAGCAGGGTCAGCCCGGGCTTCCTGAGCAGGTGCGCGATCGGTGCCGCGCCGAGCGCCAGCGCGCCCGCAGCAAGCGCTGCCGAGACCAGCGAGACGACCGCCAGCGCGCGGGCCAGCGTGCTGTACCCTGCGCTGCCCTGCGGGTACTTGCCAGAGAAGCGGGCCGAGGTGGCCCCGATGCCGCCCGCGGCATAGGTCGAGATCTGGCTGGCGGTGGTGACGGCGAGCGAGTAGGCGCCAAAGGTGGAGGCGCCGCCCCACCGCGCGGCCAGGATGTTTGCAGCGAAGCCTAGACCGCGCTCAACAAAGACGCCGGCACCAAGCGCGAAGGTGCCCCCCGCGAGGCGCCTGGCCACGTGGCCAGGCAGGGGCACCGTGCTGCCTGCCTCAAGCGGCAGGGCGTCTTCGATCTCCGGCACGGCGACCGCATCCGTCATCTACGCCGAGACCTCGGCTTCCTGCTGGTAGCGGTAGTAGGACCGGTAGTAGTTGCGGTTGCCCTCATGCCCCGGGTCATAGGCGTTGAGGATGCTGCCCATCACCCGCACCTGGTCCTGCCGGAACAGGTCGCAGGCCGCGAGCGCCTGCTCGCGGCTGGTGACGCCTGCGCGTACCACCAGGATCACGCCCGTCGCATGGCCTGCCAGGATGCGGGCGTCGGCCATGTGCAGCATGGGCGGCGTATCGATCAGCACCACGTCAAACTCCGCGTTGAGCCGGGCCAGGAACTCGCCCGTGCTGGGCGAATGCAGCAGCTCGGTCACCTCTTCCTGCCCGGTGCCAGGCGGCACGATGAACAGGTTCGGCACCGCGGTCGGCTGGCAGAGCTCGCTCAGCGGCGTATCCTCCAGGTCCACTTCGCCGCGCAGGATATTCCTCAGACCCACCGTGCTCTCCGCGCCGAAGAGTTTGCACAGCCGCGGCCTGCGCAGGTCTCCGTCCAGCAGCACCACTCTTCGCTTGGAGTGGCTGAGCGCGATGCCCAGGTTAGAGGTGACGGTGGTCTTGCCTTCTCCCGTGTTGGGGCTGGAGATGACATACATCGCGTGGGCGTCGCGCCGCGGGTTGGTCAGCAGGATCGAGTAGGTCGCATTCCTGTAGGCTTCGGCGGCGATCGAGGATTTGTCCTCCCAGATCGTGCTCGCGAGCGTCGCCTCTCCCTTGCCAGGGGCCTGGCTCCGGGCATGCAGCAGCTTGCCGTTCCCGGGCGAGAGCGAGAGCACCAGGCGCCGCGGCCTGGTCAGCGCCGGGATGACGCCCAGCTCTGGGACATCGAGATAGCGGCGACTGTCACCCGGCGCCCGGAAGAGCGAGGTGACCCGGTCCCGGGTGAAGATGAAGCCGATGCCGGCCAGCACCCCCATCAGGGCGCCCACCCCGGCCGAGCTGCCTCGGTTGGGCGCGACCGGGAGCTTCGACGCCTTGGCTGGGTCGAGCACCCGGATGGTGGTCACCTGCATGGCCGATGCAAAGCCCGCCTCCTTGGCTCGCTGCAGCAGGTTCTGATAAAGCTGCTGGGCGGAGTCTGCTTCCTTGCGCAGCAGATTGACCTGGTTGGCCTTCTCGAGCTCGCTTGAGGCGGTGGCCTGCTGCGCCGCATAGGCAATGGCCAGCAGCCTCTCCCGGTGCACGGCAGACTCGTAGTCGCTCTGCGTGCGCCCCTGCATGGAGGAGCGCTCTGCGGTCATGGCGCTCTGCACTTCCTGGATCTGCGCGCGCAGGTGCATCACCTTGGGGTTCTGCTCGGTCAAGGGCGGCACCAGCTCGGCGACCCTGCCCCGCAGGTCGGCAAGCTTCTGCTGGTAGGCCTGGAAGGTCGGGCTGTCCAGCGCCGTCGGTGTGGCGTCCGCGGCAGCGGCGGTGCCGGTGGCAAAGGCTGCTTCCTTCTCCATGCGGTTGGCCTGCGCGCGTACCAGCTCGCTCTGCAGCTGCCGCAGCCGGTCTTCTGAAACGTTCGTGTTCTCCTGGCTCAGCACCAGGCCATCCCCGCCCGTGGCCTGTTCCAGCTTCCGCTCGGATGCCTCGACCTGCAGGCGCACGTCCGCCACCTGCCGGGTCAGCCACTCGCTCGTCTGCTGCGCCTCTTTCGCGCGCACCTCGTGATCCTGGTCCTGGAACTCGCTCGTGAGCGTGTTGCAGAACTGCGCGGAGAAGTCCGGGTTCCAGGAGTCGCAGCTGATCTCTACCAGCCGCGTCAGCGCAATCGGCTTCACCTTCACGTTCCGCGCTGCATGGTCCAGCATGGCGTCGTAGCTCAGCGGCTGGCTGGGCAGGCCTATCGCGCGCTTGATCTTCGAGAGCCAGTCGTTGCGCTCCACGTACGGCGGATGCGGCTCGCCGGAGAGCTTCAGCACGCTACGCTCCAGCAGCGTGTTGCTCTGCAACAGCTTGATCTGCGTCTGCACGTAGGACTCGGAGGAGTCGTTCTGCGCCTCGCCGGTCGGGGCCACGTTGCGCATGTTCATGAAGTCGCCATTGAGACTCTGGATGTCGAGCGAGGTTCTGGCGCGGTATACCGAGGGCGTGCCGAGGTAGAGCAGCAGGCCGGCCAGGCCCCCGGCACAGGCAAAGAACGCAAGCGACC
>DASWUY010000332.1:0-11067 GCA_036401435.1 Acidobacteriaceae bacterium
AAAACCATGATCGTCTCCAGCGGCCGCGAAGGGTGCCCGCGGCTGAACGCACCTCCATTTCGCCACGTTTTGCGGCGCGCCTGAGAGCAATCAACAGCCCTGCATAGCTGGGCATTTCAGTCTGGGAGGACTGGAGGAGAGTGTCCCGATTTGGGCCAGCGATGCAGAGAAGGATCAAGAGAACGACAGCCGGGCCTTGGTCTTCTCACTCGGCAGTGTGGCAGGGGCCTGCCAGGGCAGGGTTGCTGGCTGGTGAGAGGGCGGTGTCGTGCGGCGGCGCACCTCTGCGAAGAGGCTGGCGCTGCTGCTGTCACCACAGTCCGCCGTGGGGCAGCGACTAAATCTCGGGGAAGAAGTCGAAGAACGCGTCGATACTCTGCCGCAGTTGCGCTTCGATCTGTTCGCGCGTGCCCTCGAGCAGGTGCATGGTCACGCGGGCCTCGTTGCCATTCTTCAGCTCCACCGGAGCATCGCTTACCCCGGCCACTTCATCCGCCGGCAACAGCCGCATCCCGTACACCAGCGCAAGGTTTGCCATGGCTCTATAGTATCTGCCCGGCAACCCGCAGCGCATCGATCTACCCTTGCCGCGCATCTACTGCCCCACTGCTCTGCAGGTAGAATCAGGGTACAGAATCCATGTCAGACACCATCCGCAACACCGTCATCCTCGGCTCCGGCTGCTCCGGCCTCACAGCAGCCATCTACGCCGCCCGCGCGAACCTGCGTCCGCTCGTCATCGAGGGCCACGAGCCCGGTGGCCAGCTCTCCATCACCACCCTGGTGGAGAACTTTCCCGGGTGGCCGGAGGGCATCCAGGGCCCACAACTGGTCGAGAACATGAAGATCCAGGCGGCGCGCTTTGGCGCCGAGTTTCAAATGGGTCATCTGGTCTCTGCCGATCTCTCGATCGCGCCCTACACGCTCAGCTTTGCCAAGGAACAGATCCGCACCCACACGCTGATCATCGCCAGCGGCGCGTCCGCGCGCTGGCTCGGGCTGCCTTCAGAGCAAGCCTTGATCGGCCACGGAGTCAGCTCCTGCGCCACTTGTGACGGCTTCTTCTTCGGCGGCAAGGAAATTGCGGTGGTGGGCGGCGGCGACTCCGCGATGGAAGAAGCCATGTTCCTCACCCGCTTCGCCAGCAAGGTCACCCTGCTTCACCGCTCCGACACCTTTCGTGCCTCGAAGATCATGCTGGAGCGTGCGCGCGAGAACGCCAAGATCGAGTTCCGTACCAACGTTGCCGTGGAAGAGGTGCTCGGTGTGGAGGAGAAGGAAGTACGAGGCGTGCGTCTGCGCGACCGCGTGACCGGCAACTACTCCGAGCTCGGCATCAGCGGTCTGTTCCTGGGCATAGGCCACGAGCCAAACGCAAAAGCCTTTGCGGGGCAGATCGACATGGACGACGATGGGTACATCAGGACGCATGAACAGGTCTTTACCCGGGTGCCAGGCGTCTTCGCCTCGGGCGATGTACAGGACCGCCGCTACCGGCAGGCGATCACCGCTGCCGGATCCGGCTGCATGGCTGCACTCGAAGTGGAGAAGTACCTGGAAGAACACGGCAAGTAAGTGCAGCCTGCCGCCCCGCCGATGCCCTCGATTGCGGACAATCTGCACCGTGTCGAGGAGTCGATAGCAGAAGCCTGCCGCCAGGCGGGGCGGCCGCGGCAGGAAGTGGCCCTGATGGCCGTCTCAAAGACTCACCCGGTAGAGTACCTGCTGGAAGCGGCGGAGGCAGGCCACCGGCTCTTCGGTGAGAATCGCGTGCAGGAGTTTGCCGGCAAGTTTCCAGCCGCTGTCACGGCGGGGTACACCCCGGCCGCAGAAAACGGGATGGCCATCCACCTGATCGGCCACCTGCAGGCGAATAAGGCAGCCCGCGCTGCAGAGCTCTTTAGCGCGGTGGACACGGTAGACGCAACCAGGCTGGCCGAACGCCTGAACGATGCCTGCGCTCGCCTGGGACGCACGCTTCCGGTGCTGCTTGAGATCAAGCTGAGCGAAGAGCCTTCGAAGCAGGGCCTGGTGCCGGAGAGCGCAGAGCTCGCGGCACTCCTTGAGCGCCTGCCGGATCTCGCGCAGTTGGCGCCTCAAGGCCTGATGACGGTCGCCCCGCTTGATCCGGATCCAGCCACGGCGCGCACCTGTTTCCGCACTCTGCGCCGGCTGCGCGAGCAATTCGCACGGCGGTATCCTCGCCTGGCACTTGACCAGTTATCCATGGGCATGTCGGGCGACTCCGCCGTCGCGATAGAAGAAGGCTCTACCCAGGTACGCATCGGCACCGCAATCTTCGGTGCGCGTCCACGGCCCGCCTAAGGGTGGGCCCGAAGGTCGCACTGCGCCGGGAAACCGTTTGCGCGTGACGATGCGTGTCGGTGATAGGCAGTTACTGCTTGACCGTCTTCTTCGCTGCTTTCTTGGTGGCAGCCCAACGCTTGCGCTGCGCTGCGGCAATTCGTTCCCGGGCTTCCGGACTAAGCATGCGCTGTACTCGTTTCGGCTTGGCTGCCTCTTTCTTCCTGCCATTCTCTCCGGCAGCAGGGCGGCCGTTAGCAGCTCCCTCGCCAGAGAGCAGGCTGCGCGCCATCTGAAGCTTGGCTATTTCGTCGTCGATCGCTGCAATCATCTCTTTCGATATCATGTCTCCACCTATGGTCCTGCTATTCATTCCACTCCACATCCTATACCTCAAATGAGCCCCGACCTGACCGGAGAACCCGCAGGTACCTGCCTAACTCGTGCCCACGAACCAATGTGTGTACTTAGACATAGGTGGGGCCCCTGCGCAATGCGCCTCTGCACAACGCGTTTCAGCGCACAAAGAACAACGTTCTCTATCTTCACCGTCGGCTTACAGCCTGCAACGGTACATCGTAGCTTTTCTGGACGTCATGCAAGGCGCAGGAATCTTGGGGAATCCATTTATGCGCAGAAGCAGGGCTGCATGCGATCCCCTGCATCACACTGCCGATGACTTAATGTCCCATGAAGGAACTACATGAGCCCCCTGTACGCTGCAGTGCTTGGCCTAATCTTGCTCGCGCTGCTCGGTGTCTCCGTGGGCCGCGTGTCTTCGGTCAAGACCAAGGCCGACTTCCTCGTTGCGGGCCGTTCGCTGCCGGCCTTCGTTCTCGTGTTCACACTGCTTTCTTCCTGGATCGGTTCGGGGTCGCTGCTGGGCGGGGCAGAGAACGCGTATAACCATGGGCTGGTGGCGTTGTGGCAACCGGCCGGAGGCTGGGCCGGCTTGCTGCTCATCTACTTCGTGGCGCCGCGCGCACGCAAGTTCGCCCAGTTCACCATTCCCGATCTGCTTGAGAAACGCTACAACCAGGCGGCTCGCGTCCTTGGCGTTCTGGCAATTCTCTTTGCGTATACCGCGATCACCAGTTACCAGTTCATAGGTGGCGGCGACATCCTGGCCCTCATCTTTCCTCAAACCATCTCACCCGAACATGGCAGGTACATCATTGCCGCCTTTGTCATCTTCCTTACCGCGTTGGCGGGCATGTCGTCCGTCGCCTATATGGACCTTGTGATCGGCATGCTGGCGACCGTGGCGCTGCTGGTCGCCTCGCCTGTGCTGCTGCACGCGATTGGAGGTCCGCTCGCATTTCGCCACTCGCTCCCGCCGTCGCACTTTTCCGCTCTCGGCAATCGCTCTCTGATCCAGGCCCTCGAACTATTTCTCCCCACCTGCCTGCTTATGCTCGGCAACCAATCCATGTATCAGAAGTTCTTTTCTGCGCGGTCAGAGCGCGATGCGCGGCGCGCGGTCGTTGGATGGATCGTTGGCACGGTTATCCTCGAAACAATCATCGTGTTGATTGCCATGCTCGGGCACTCGCTTGCTCTCGGCAGCGGCAACCATCCGCCCGGGCGCGAGATCATCGCCTTTACCGCGCTGCACTCTCTACCCAGCTGGTTGGGCGCCGTGCTCATGGGTGCTGTCTTCGCCAAGGTCATCTCGACTGCGAATAACTTCCTCTTTTCGCCTGCCACCAATTTGGTGAACGATATCTACGCACGCTATCTCGCCCCTGACGCCAGCAACAGGAGGGTGCTGTTGGTCTCGCGCCTCATGGTGGTGCTGCTCGGGCTCTGGTCGCTCTACCAGGCGCTGCATACAGACTCCGTGCTCAAGGCCACTCTCTACGCGTACACCATCTATTCGGCGACCGTCACCCCGGTGGTGCTGGCAGCGTTCTACTCGCGCCGTGTTACCTCCGCGGCTGCGGTCAGCGCCATTGCCTCCGGCACCCTGATCACCGTCACCTGGGACATGGCTTTCGTGCACACGCACCTCCCCTCGTGGCTGGCGGCGCGAGACGCGATCTTCCCTGCACTCGCGATCGCTCTGCTCTGCCTGGTGGTGGTCAGCCTGCTCACGCCCGCGCCCTCGGCACGAGCGCTCGCACGCTTCCACGGCGAAGAGGAAGGGCCCGCGGTCACGATGGCGGCTGAACCTTAGAACGACAGGACCAGGCCCAACTGCAGACCGCGCTCGCCCGGCCAGAAAGGCGCACTGCAACCCGTCGCCCGCCTCATTTTCCGCGAAACCTCTTGCGCCTCGTCCGAATCCAATCCGTATGACCACACAGACCATCAACGCAGCAGAGAGTGGCACGTTCAAGCTGGGCGGCGACCTCCCCGTCCATCGGCTCGGCTATGGCGCCATGCGGCTTACGGGTGAGGGCATCTGGGGCGAGCCCAAGGATGCAAACGAGGCCAGGCGCGTCCTCAAGCGCACGGTTGAGCTGGGCATCAACCTGATCGATACCTCGGATGCCTATGGTCCCGAAGTCAGCGAGCGCCTGATCGCCGAGGCTCTGCACCCCTACGCGAAGGACCTGGTCATTGCGACCAAGGGCGGCCTCACCCGCACCGGCCCGCAGAAGTGGCACCCTGTGGGACGCGCGGAGTATCTCCACCAGTGCGTCGAGATGAGCCTGCGCCGCTTGAAGGTCGAGCGCATCGACCTTTGGCAGCTGCACCGCATCGATGCCAAGGTGCCGGTAGAAGAGTCTCTCGGTCGCATCGCCGAGCTGCAGAAGCAAGGCAAGATCCGCCATGTCGGTCTCTCCGAGGTCAAGCCGCACGAGATCGAGCAGGCACAGAAGATCCTGCCCATCGTCAGCGTGCAGAACATGTACAACATCGGCGACCGCCAGCACGAGGACACGCTCAAGTACTGCGAGCAGCACAACATCGCCTTCATCCCCTGGTTCCCTGTCGCGGCCGGCAAGCTGGCCCAGCCCGGTGGCCCGCTAGACACCGCGGCCAAGCGGCATGGTGCTTCCGTAGCAGAGCTGGCGCTGGCCTGGCTGCTGCACCGCTCGCCGGTGATCCTGCCTATCCCCGGCACCTCTTCCGTCGAGCATCTGGAACAAAACACCGCTGCCGCCAGTCTCAAACTTTCGGCCTCCGAGTGGACCTCCATCGAGGAAGAAGTGACCAAGGCGTCCGGCAGCTAGCCTGGCCCGAACATAACGAGGCTAGGCCTGATGGAGGCGGGTAGATCGCGAACCCGCCCAGGATGAGTGGATGCCCGTAGCACTGCTCATCCTCGAGCTCCGTATCGAGCACTCGCGCTCGCTCAAGGACCGCCGCCAGGTCGTTCGCAGCCTGAAAGATCAACTCAGCCACGGCTTTAACATCTCCATCGCAGAACTGGATGAAGCCATCACCTGGCAGACGGCGACGATCGGGATCGCCGCCGTCTCCTCGTCTCGCGACTACCTGACCGGGCAGATGGCTGTGCTCGAATCAGCAGCCACACGCATGACAAACGATCTGGGTGCCCAGATCGTCGAAGCTTGGTGGGAGTTCCTGGAGCACTAGCAGGCGAAGCAGCGGCGGGCATGCTGCCTGGCCAACACTTCATCTGGTATGCTCGTGAGTTCCAACAGAGGGCGGATTCAGAATGCCGGAACAACGGGCGCGCAAGTACCACCAGGACCGGGTCGCCGAGACCATGCGCGAAGAGATCGATGCGATGATCCTGGGCGATCTCTCTGACCCCAGGATCAGCTCGGCGCACGTCACGCAGGTGCTTCTCAATCCGGGTGGCCAGTCTGCCGAGGTGTACGTCCAGGTCGACGAGGGCACGCCCGAGGCGGAGCAGCAGACGGTGGAAGGCCTGATGGCCGCCCGCGGCTTTATCCGTGTCGAGTTGAAGGTGCGGATGGGCAAACGTCACGTACCCGATCTCGTCTTCCACGCCGACCGCTCCGAGCGTATGCAGTCCCGGATCGACGAGCTGCTGGCGCGCAAGCGCAACCGCGGCAAGGCTCCCACGCAGCCCGTCCAGGATGCGGCAGGCGAGCTGTCTGACAGCAAGAGTGAGCCCAGCTAAGCATGGAGCCTGCCGGCATCGACAGCCGGGATGACGTGCTGGCAGCGTTGCGCGCGGGCCATCGCTTCCTGGTCGTTGCGCATGCGCGGCCCGACGGCGATGCCATCGGCAGCATGCTGGCCTGCTCCATGCTGCTGCAGCAACTCGGCAAGCAGGTGGAGCTCGTCTCGGCTGACCGTGTCCCCCCTCACTACTGCTTCCTGCCCTGCGCTTCCTCCATCCAGCACCGCGCCGCTATTGAAGACGCAGAGGAGTACGACGCTGTGGTGCTGCTGGAGTGCGACGGAATCGAAAGGTCCCGGCTGCGAGGCCTTTCGCATCGCCCCCTGATCAACATCGATCATCACGCGAGTGGCGTGGCTTTCGCGGGGATCAACTGGATTGACCCCACGGCAAATGCCGTTGCCGAGATGATCCACACCCTCGCCGGACAGGCCGGCATCGCGATCACTCCAGAGATGGCCACCTGCCTCTACACGGCCCTGCTTACCGATACCGGGGCCTTCTGTTACCCCGGCACCGCCGCTCGCACCTTCGCGCTGGCCGGCACGCTGGTCTCCTGTGGCGCCGACCCTGCGGCCATCGCCGCACAGGTCTACTTTTCCAGCCCCGCGGCAAAGATGCGCCTGCTGGGCGCGGCGCTTTCCACCCTGCGTGTTGAGGGCTCGCTGGCGCAGATCACCATCACCCGGCAGGATCTCGATCGCTGCCAGGCCACGGACGAAGATACCGAGGGCCTGGTGAACTACGCCATCGGCATCGACGGCGTGCAGACCGCTGTCTTCCTGCGGGAGCTGGGGAGCGGCCGCGTGCGGTTGTCGCTGCGCAGCAAGGAGGCCATCGGCCCCGATGCCCAGTTCGTCGATGTCGCCGCCATTGCAGCACTCTTCGGGGGTGGGGGGCATCGCCACGCCAGCGGCTGCTCCATGCCCGGGCCCCTGGCAGAGGCCACAGCACACATTCTGCAACTGGTGGGCGAAGAACGTTTCCTCGCCCGCTGAAGGAACCGTAGCACGGCACAGTCGGATGCTCCAGTTACGCATTCTGATAGCCTTGGAGCGTTCCCTTTGACCGGGGAGAGCTGCGCCCCGGCTTTGGACGAGTGCACGAAGAAGCGGCCCGCGAAGACGCTGAAGATGCTTGGCAGAGAGCAACAGGTAAAGTGGACCCTCAAGAAATACGCACCCGCACGGGCTCCGAGGAGAGCACGGTAACCCGCACCCGCCCCAGAACTCTGCGTGACCGTATCTGGCGCCCCGCTACTGCTCTTGAAGTCGCCACGCTACTCGGCGTGACGATCTTCCTGCTCTTCTATGGACTGGTTCCCGTCTTTGGCGGTGCGGGCCTGGGGCTGGTAGGCGCAGACGAGCCACGCTACGCGCAGGTAGCCCGCGAGATGCTGGCCCGCCGCGACTACGTCACTCCCATGCTCTACGGCAAGCCCTGGCTTGAGAAGCCCGCGCTCTACTACTGGCGCGCCATGTTTGCGTTCCGGGAGTTTGGCGTGCACGACTGGACCGCCCGGCTTCCCTCTGCCACCTTCGCCTTTACGCTGGTCGCCCTGATCTACCTGCACATGCGCCGCTTTCGCCCTGGCGGGCAGCTGGACGCCGCGCTCATCACCGCCTCCTGCGCGGGCATCCTCAGCTTCGCCCGAGGCGCCTCGACCGACATGCAGCTGGCCGCCCCGCTTGGCATCGGCATGCTGGGCTGGTATGCCTGGTATGAGACAGACAGCAAGTTCTGGCTCTTCGACCTCTACTTCTTTGTAGGCGCGGCGACGCTCGCCAAGGGCCCCGTCGCGCCCTTTCTTGCCATTTTGATCATCCTGGTCTTCGCTGCCCTGCGGCGCGAGTGGACCCTGCTGCGACGAAGCTTCTGGTGGCCCGGAGCCCTGCTCTACCTGGCCATGGTGCTGCCCTGGTTTATCGCCGTACAGAGGCGCAATCCCAACTTCCTCCACGTCTTCTTCTTTGAGCACAACCTGGAACGCTTTGCCACCAACCGCTTCCAGCATGAACACGTCGTCTGGTACTACCTGCCGGTCATCCTGCTTAGCCTCATGCCCTGGACCGTCATCTCCGCCACCGCGCTCGGCTCGGCTGTGCGGGAGTCCTTTGCGGAGTGGCGTGCCCGCCGAGCCAAGCATCACTACATGGGTTTTCAGCGAGCGGGCGACGCGTTCCCTGAGTTCCTGGTCATCTGGGCGGTCCTGCCCATCGTCTTCTTCTCCTTCTCTGACTCCAAGCTGCCCGGCTACATCCTTCCCTCGGTGCCGCCGCTCACCATTCTCACGGGCGACTACCTGAACCGCATCCGCGAGCGCGGGCTGCGACCCTGGCTGCTGGTCCTCCATGCCGTCCTGGCCGGGGCGCTTACCTTCTGCATCCTGCTGCTGCCGCTCCACATTCAACTGCCCACCGGCGCTCCTCTGCCCGGCCAGGCGCTGGTCGCCGCGGCGGTCTCCGGCCTGGCCGCCATCCTGCTCATCCTCATCACGGTTGCGCGCTTTGGAGTGGCCCGTCTGCGTGGGGCCACGCTGGTGCCGCTCGTCATGCTCCTGGTCTTCATCTTTGGAGTTGGACCAGTCTTCAGCGTGCCTGCGATCGCATCCTCCAAACGAACGATCCAGGCGCTCGATCTCACCTACTCGCCGCGCCCGGTGGCTGACATCCTGGCGGTCCTCGCGCCCTTGCCCGGGCCGGTTGCCGTCTACCGTGTGCGCCGCGACGTGGAATACGGGATCGCCTTCTACCGCGACCAGCAGGTGGTCAACTACGACCGCTCTCCTGTCCCTCTGGAGCGGCATGTCCTGGTCACCCGGCCCGCCTTCCATGCCGACCTGGTCTCACGCCTGGCAGGCCGGTCCTACGCTCCGCTATTTACTGTGCCGCAGCAGGGGCTGATCATCTACCAGGTGGAGGCAGAGGGAGCGCCGCAAGGCCGCTAAGCCTGTCGGCCACACAGCCCCGCCGTGCGCGGGCCTTCGCAGGCGCCAGCCCGACAGCGCGCCCAATCCCCGCTGCGGTATGCTCCTATCGGGAGTGAGCCCAGGTGAGTGCCGCCATCCAGCCCGAGATCCTCGATCTGCGGCACTACTCCGCGCAGAGCCTGCGGCCCGTCCTTGAAGAGGAGAGCCGCGTCTGGAGCGAGCGCCTGGCCTGGGACTATCGTGCGTCGACCGACCTGCTGCTGCAGTATCTCGACGCCAGGGTCCTGCCCGGCTTTGTCGCCGTCGAAGAAGGGCGCGTCATTGGCTACGCCTTCTGTGTGTATGAGGACCGCAAGGCCATCATCGGCGATGTCTTTGCCGTTTCGCCCAGAGATGCCGGATCGACCAAGGCACAGGTGGAACTGCTGCTGCTGGAGCACATGCTGGAGCTGCTGACCCACTCGCCGGGCGTCGAGCGCATTGAGTCACAGCTGCTGCTGCACACCCATGACCAGCACGCAGCCGTCTTTGAGCGCAGCGGCTTCCAGATCTATCGCCGCATCTTCATGGAGCACGATCTGCAGGGCCTGTCAGCTCCTGCTCTGCAGACCCAGCAGGAGGCGCTGGCTGCCCATGGCTACGTGCTGCGGGGCTGGCAGGAGGCTGACTTCAACGCCGCCGGAAGCTTGATCGCCCGCGCCTATGAAGGACACCTGGACAGCGTGATCAACGATCAATATCGCTCGGTGGCCGGCTCCCTGCGCTTCCTGCACAACATCATCCGGTTCCCCGGCTGCGGCCACTTTGACCCGCGCAGTTCGCGAGTGGTGGAGCAGCGCGGCACCGGCGCCATGGTGGGCATGCTGCTCTGCTCACAGGTGCGCCAGGATGTGGGCCATGTCACCCAGGCCTGCGTGGTGCCGAGCGCGCGAGGCATGGGCCTGGGCACCTTGATGCTGCAGAGCGCCATGCAGGGGCTTGCAGGGCGTGGGTTCAGCAGACTCTCGTTGACCGTGACCGAAGATAATTGGAAGGCGGTGGCACTCTACCGCAGGCTCGGCTTTGTGGAGCAGCACCGCTTCGATGCCATGGTTTGGACCGCACCCGGAGCAGCGCCGCTCTTCCCGCGCTAGGGTCGCAGCTTAGTGGCGCACCAGGTACATCAACCAGCTGGAGCCGATCGTGACCCCCAGAAACAGCACCCAGCAGTAAAGCCCATAGCGAACCATGCCCTGGGGAGTCGTCCGCTGCGTGATCCCGAAGACGATCGACGTGAAAGTGGCAAAGAGCAGCACTGCTGCGAAGTGCGAAGGAGCGAAGCTCATGCCGGCTTCCTCCCGATGCGCAGATTATGCGCATCGACAGCGGCGATAAAGTTCAACAACCCCGCCACTACCACAAACTTTGTTCCATAGTCGGCGGTGGCAATCTGCACCGCGGCACGCCCCAGTCCGAGCACGTTGCCCACCAGGTAGAGCAGCCCGGAACCAAGATCGCCGACGAACCCCAGCATGCCCAGCGGATCGTCCGTATTCGGCTGGTACAGCTTGCCCTGCATGGACAAGCCCAGCCAGAACATGGTGGTGATGGAGAGAAAGAGCAGCAGCGCGCGGACCCAGTGGCGCGTGAGCAGGTGACCTGCCCCCGGAACCAGCCAGCCAAGGATCAGGGCGAAGGAAAACGCGGCGTGTTTGCCGCCGCGCTGGATAGGATCGGGCATCGTCTTGATTCTACCGCAGACCCATCAGAGGCGTAGCAGCTGCTGCTGGAC
>DASWUY010000333.1:0-2731 GCA_036401435.1 Acidobacteriaceae bacterium
AGCCCATGGCTCAGGGCCAGGTCGATCAAGGTCCGCTGCTCCATCTCGTGTGCCTTGGGGCTGCCGGTGGCGGGGCTGGCGGCGGCGCTTCGTTTGACGCTGAGGATGTGGCGGCTGCCGATGATGCGTCGCAGCCGCGGCATGGCGAAGGTGAGGGCGCCCATGTTTTCCGGCTCTTCCTGGACCCAGACAATCTCCGTCGCGTCAGGGTGGGCGTCGATGGCGGCGGTGAGTTCCGCCTTTGGCCAGGGGTAGAGCTGCTCGATCGAGACGATGCCGGTCTGGGTGTCGCCGCGCTTCTCACGCTCGGTGCGCAGCTCGTGGCCAATCTTGCCGGTGCAGAGCAGCAGACGCCTGGCCCCGGCGATGGTGCGCTCAGGCAGCACATTCTGGAAGCCGGAAGCGGAGAGCTCCTCGATCGACGAGGCAGCGCTGGGGTGGCGGAGCATGCTCTTGGGGGTAAAGACGACGAGCGGCTTGCGCCAGGGGCGAAGCATCTGCCGGCGCAGGAGGTGAAAGTACTGCGCGGCGGTGGAGGGTTGAGCGATCTGCAGGTTGTCATGCGCGGCGAGCTGCAGGTAGCGCTCGATGCGCGCGCTGGAGTGCTCGGGACCCTGACCTTCATAGCCGTGCGGCAGGAGCAGGACGAGATGCGCGAGCAGGCCCCACTTGTCTTCGCCTGATGCGAGGAACTGGTCGATGACCACCTGGGCGCCGTTGGCGAAGTCGCCGAACTGCGCCTCCCACAGGACCAGTGCCTCAGGGTAGTCGCGGCTGTAGCCGTACTCAAAGCCGAGCACGCCGGCCTCGCTGAGCGCCGAGTTGTAGACCTCAAACGGCGCCTGCTCGTCCGAGATATGGTTGAGCGGCAGGTAGGGCTGCTCGGTCTCCGTATCGATCAGGACGGAGTGGCGCTGGTTGAAGGTGCCGCGCTCGGAGTCCTGACCGCTGAGGCGCACCGGGGTGCCGGCGGTGAGCAGCGAGGCAAGCGCAACGGCCTCGGCCATGCCGTAGTCAAAGGCCCGTTGGCCTGCGCCCATCTCGGCGCGCTGCTCGAGCAGTTTTTTGAGCTTGGCGTGGATGTGAAAGTCAGCGGGGTAGGCGGCCAGCCGGTCAGAGAGCGCCTTGATCTCTTCGCGTGGAAGGCCGGTAGGCACCTCGTACTCCGGCTTGTAGACGCCGCCCTTGTAAGGAGACCAGTAGTCGGGCAGGCGCGAGAGCGGGGTGATCTTCTGGATCTCGGTGGCGGCGCGCTGGGCCTCGATGAACTCGGCCTGCACCTGGCGCACCTCTGTCGAGGCGTCCACGCCCAGCTGGCGGGCGTACTGCTCGGAGAGGATGGGGTGGTTCTTGATCAGGGCGTAGCGCAGGGGCTGGGTGATGGTAGGGTCATCGACCTCGGAGTGCCCGTGGCGGCGATAGCCGATCAGGTCCAGGACCACGTCGGACTCAAAGGTGTAGCGATACTCGAGGGCTAGCGCGGCAAGGCGGACGACGGCTTCCGGGTCCTCGGCATTGACGTGAAAGATGGGGATGGGCAGGCGCCTGGCGGCGTCAGAGGCAAAGCGGGTGGAGGAGACCTCGTCCGGCTCAGCGGTGAAGCCGATCAGGTTGTTGACGATGAGGTGGATGGTGCCGCCGACCGAGTAGCCGGGGATGCCGCTGAGGTTGAGCGTCTCGGCGGTAACCCCCTGGCCGGCAAAGGCGGCGTCGCCATGGATGGTGATGGGGAGCACGCGCTCTGTGCCATGCTCGCCGATGCGGACCTGCTTGGCGCGGGCGCGACCCATGGCTACCGGGTTAACCGCCTCGAGGTGCGAGGGGTTTGAGACCAGGTGCAGGGCCAGCTTGCCGCCGTGCCGGGTGGTGTACTCGGCGGTGGCACCGACGTGGTATTTGACATCGCCGCCGCCCAGAAAGCTGCGGGGATCGACATCTTCAAACTTTGAAAAGATGTGCGAGGGCTGCTTGCCAAAGGTGTTGACCATGACGCTGAGGCGGCCGCGGTGGCTCATGCCGAGGATGACCTTGGCGGCGCCAAGCGTGCTGGCGTGGTTGAGCAGCTCGTCAAGGAGCGGGATCAGCGCGGTGACGCCCTCAAGCGAGAACCGCTTGGTGCCAAGGTAGCGGGACTGGATGACCTGCTCGAAGAGGTCGGCGCGGATGAGCTGGTTGAGCACACGGCGACGATCGATGTCAGACCAGGCGGGTGGCTGCGCCTCCAGCCGGTCGGCGATCCACTCGCGGCGGCGCCGGTCGGGAATGTGCATGAACTCCGCGCCGACCGTGCCGGTGTAGACGCGGCGGGCGGCGTCCATCTCGGCCTGCAGCTGGGGCTCGAGTCCGGGGACCTCGGGGAGATCCTCGGGCAGCGGCTGCTCGGCGAGGTACTGGCCGAGCGGATCAAGCCTGGCCTGCAGGTAGCCCCAGCGGCGGTAGAGGGTAAAGACCTGATCGTGAAGGAGCTTGGAAGAGGTAGACTGCGCGGGTTCCAGATGCGTAACGCTCATAGCGGGATGGGGCACACGATCTCGTCAGCACCAGGCCGTGTGCGTCCTGGGTTCTATTCTACGCGACCTGCCCGGTGGTGCCCGGCTTTTCAGGGCGCGGGGTTACTGCCGGCCAGGGTTCCCGCGCGGACGTCAAGCGCCCGCGCGGGTGGTCGCTACTGGGAGACGCGGAGGAGCACCACGCCATGGCCGGGAACGGTGGCCATGTAGGTGCCTGCGGT
>DASWUY010000334.1:0-5265 GCA_036401435.1 Acidobacteriaceae bacterium
GGTCCCTGCGCATGCTGGTCGTCGACACGCACACCAACAAGCCGGCCCGGGTGACGCACGCGGTGAACTCGCTTCCCCTGCCGCTGGTGGAGAACGGCTACCTGGAAGTGCAACCGGACAAGGGCCACCAGTGGAAGACAATCGAGGTTCCCTTCGACGGGCCGCCGCGGGTCGTGGCCACCCTCAACTCCAGCTGCCAGCCCGAGGTGAATGCGTTGAACGAACATGTTTTCCTGGCGCAGGTCTGTATCCCCTACACCTCTGACCACCTCATGCAGGCCTATACGCTTGAGGGCAAGAAGCTGTGGGAGCAGCAATGGGGGGCGCGCTATGTCTGGGGCAACTTCCTCCCTGCAGAAGATGGATCACGCTTCGCCTATGAATCGATCCAGCTCGACCACCCTGTAGCTGCCCTTGATCCGGTGGATCAGACGTCAATCCTGGGACAGGTAGTGGGCGTCTACGATGTGGCCGATGGCACGCTGCGCCTGGTCTCTGCCGCGGACCCGACCATGAGTGCGGGGCAGAACTATGCCTTGTCCGCTGACGCCCAGCGCTTTGCCGTATTGCGCGGCGGAGCGATCGAGGTCTACGCGCTGCCGGTCGTGCGACGCTAAGCGCTCGCATGCTGAGAATCTCGCTTCGCTACGCGCTTCCCCTGCTCGCGCTCGGATTCCTCACGCTGGGCTTTCTGCGGCGGCGCCGCTTTGCACCCCTGGGATCGCGATCGCAGCTTGCCCTTACGGTGGTCGCGGCTCTCCCGCTGGTCGTCTCGGGCACGCTTCACCTGCTGCGGCCTGCCGCTTTCCTGCCGTTGCTGCCGCCCTGGGTGCCGCGGCCGGCACTCGTGATCGTGCTGACCGGGCTACCCGAACTGGCTGGCGCCGCGGGCTTGTTCTTCCCCGCCATTCGCCGGTCCGCTGCGGCCTCGCTCGCCGTCTTCATGATCGCTGTCTTTCCCGCAAACATTTACGTGGCAGGGCAGCGCGTGCACGGGCTCTCCATGCCCGGGATCCCGGCGCGCATCGCGCTGCAGGCCGCCTACATCCTGCTCCTGCTCACCGTGGGCTATGGGGTGCCGAGGCTGGATTCTGGCCTGCCCTCCACAACGGACCTCTCGTGAGCCGAACTGTTAGGATCAGCCTTGACGCCTGGTTCCAAACAAGGATCCGTCCGGCCAGATACGCAATGCTGGCGGGCGGGGCCTGTGCTCCAGCCAACTTAAGGATGTTATCCATGTCTCCAGGCCCCCGCATCACTCCCCGCGAACGCTTGGTCCTGCTCTCGATCGTGGAATCCTACATCGCCACCGGGGAGCCAGTGGCCTCGCAGACAGTTGCCCGGCACTTTGCTCATGCTGAGGGCATGAGCGCGGCCACGATACGCAACGTGATGGCATCGCTCGGCGACTCCGGCCTGCTCGATCAGCAGCATAGCTCTGCCGGCCGCATCCCCACGCCGCTCGCCTTCCGGGTGTACGTCGACAGCCTGGGCACCGAGGGCCTGGGCTGGTCAGAGTCCGGGGGCCAGTCGCAGCCGGGCGCCCATGCTTTGTCCCCACAGCAGCGTGAGCACATTGAGGGGAGCTTCGCCGGCGTCAATAGTTCGCAGCAGTTCATGGAGCGCACCTCGCATGTGCTCGCCTCCATCTCGACCGGGCTCGGCATCGCCTTGCTCTCGGCGCAGGAGGCGCATGCACTTGAGCACATTCACTTCTCCCGCCTGGGCGCTGGTCGCGTGCTCGCCGTGGTCGTGACTGAGGGCGGCGTCGTCCTCGACCGGGTCCTTGTGCTCGACCGGGAACTCGCCTCCTCCGAGCTGGACGCCTCCGCACGCTACCTGAATGAGAACTTCCGCGGCTGGTCCATTGACCGCATCCGGACCGAGCTGGCCCGGCGCCTGGACGAGGAGCGCAGTGAATACGACCGCCTGATGCGCTCTCTCGAAGAGCTTTGCGACAAGGGTGCACTCGCAGACTCGGCCGGGGCGGCGACCCTCTACATCGGCGGCGTCGCCAACCTGCTTGCGAGCCCGCTGGACCGTGAGCTGCTGCGACAGATGCTGGCCGCCCTGGAAACACGCGAGCGGCTGATTGCGCTGCTGAATGCCTATGTCGATGCGCGTCAGCAGACGGTCCGGGTGGTGGTGGGTCTGGAGGACACCATGCCGGAGATGGGCAACTTTGTCCTGGTAGGCGCCCCCACGCGCCTCGGGCTGCACCGCACGGGCACCGTGGCGGTCATTGCCCCCACACGGATGCAGTACCAGGAGACGATCGGGGCGGTGTCTTTCATCGCGCAACTCTCTGGCCGGCTGCTGCAGGGCCCGCAGTAGGCAGCAGCCGACAGATCGCAGGCGCTCTACCAGGAGCCTGCAGTGCCGGTCGACTCGCAGGCAACGCCGAGACATGGGAAACTATAGCTATGCGCTCCTCCTTCCAGCAGCTGCGTGAAAGCCTGGATCGGCTTCGGGGAGCCATGGACGGCACCCGGGACATCCACTCCACCAGCCAGCTCGCTCCGGATGAGCGGGAAGAATCCAACGAAAACCAAGTGAGTCCAATCCCTATGAGCCAGACCGAACCCAAGGTGAGCGAGGAACTGCTCGAAGCGACCCAGAACACCGATCCCGTCTCAGATCCTGGCGACGACCTGACCACGGGTGTTGAAGGCACCGAAGCGACAAGCCAGCAGCAGCGGCCGGTGGAGTTCCACTCTGTCGCGGCCCAGGATGAGACCGAGCGGCTGCGTGCCGAACGTGATGCCCTGGTGGACCGCCTGGCGCGGCTGCAGGCAGAGTTTGAGAACGCCCGGCGCAGGGCCGAGCGTGAACGCTCCGAGTTCCGCGATTACGCCATCTCCGGAGCCATTGAGCAGTTCCTGCCGGTGCTCGACAACTTCCATCTCGCGCTTAAAGCGACAGGCTCGGCCGACCAACTGCGGGCGGGCGTGGAGCTGATCGTCAAGCAGATGGAAGAGGTGCTGCGTTCACTCAATGTGCAGACGGTAGAGACCGTCGGCACCCAGTTTGACCCGCGTCTTCACGAGGCGCTTGACTCGGTCGAGAGCACCGACCTGCCCGATGGACAGATCCACGACGAAGTGCGTCGCGGGTACCGTATCAAGGAGCGGCTGCTGCGCCCTGCCCTGGTACGCGTGGTCAACAACCCGCAGCAGAAACAGGCGTAACTCACATTCCTAACGTGGCCAAACTCGACTACTACGAAGTCCTCAGTGTCTCGCGCGATGCTTCTGACCAGGAGCTGAAGGCTGCTTATCGCAAGCTTGCCATGCAGTTTCATCCTGACCGCAACCCCGGCGATGCTGCCGCGGAAGAACGATTCAAGCAGTGCAGCGAGGCCTACCAGGTCCTGAGCGACACCGAGAAACGCGCGGCCTACGACCGTTACGGCCATGCAGGTGTAAGCGGAGCAGCCCAACAGGGCAACCCCTTTGCCGGCGCCCAGGATATCTCCGACATCTTCGGCGACATCTTTGGCGAGATGTTTTCAGGCGGGGGGCAGAGGCGCGGCTCGCGTGCACAGCGTGGACGCGATCTGCGCTTTGACCAGACCATCGAGTTTGTGGACGCGGTCTTTGGCAAGGAAGTCGAAGTCTCGGTCCGCCGCATGGAGCCCTGCAACGACTGCAGCGGCACAGGCACGCGCTCGTCCAAGGGTCCGCAGACCTGCCAGCAGTGCGGCGGCCGGGGCCAGGTTCGCTACCAGCAGGGCTTCTTTTCAGTGGCCCGCACCTGCGCGGTGTGCAACGGCACCGGCCAGCTGATCATCGACCCCTGCTCCACCTGCCGGGGCGACGGCCGCGTGGAGCGCCTGCATACCATCCAGGTCAGCATCCCGGCGGGTGTGGAAGAGGGCACGCGCATCCGCTACCAGGGAGGCGGCGATGCGGGGCGGTTTGGCGGTCCTGCCGGGGACCTCTACATCGTTCTCACCGTCAAGCCTCATGACTACTTTGAGCGCGATGGGAATGACCTGCACTGCGTCGTTCCTATCTCCTTCACCCAGGCGGCGCTCGGCGATGATCTCACCATTGCTTCGCTCGAAGGGGACGTCAAGATCAAGGTGCCTGAGGGCACGCAGAGCGGTAAGGAGTTTCGCCTGCGCTCCAAGGGCATCCCGTTCCTGAACGAGCGCGGACGCGGCGATCTGATCGTCGAAATTGCGGTGCAAACGCCAAAGAAGCTGACCAAGGCGCAAAAAGACTTGCTGCGGCAGCTTGGAGAGAGCGTGACAGTAGAGAACACTCCCACCTCGCGCAGCCTCTTCGCCAAGGTCAAAGAGATCTTCAGCTGACCACGCGTCTGCGCCCCGCAGGGCCGCTCACCAGGAGTCAAGCAGGGCAGAGAGCACTGCCGCGGCGCAGATGACCGCGGTCTCTGCTCTTAGAATGCGCGGACCAAGGCTCACCGCTGCCCAGCTCTGTGCGTTGAAGAGAGCCTCCTCTTCTGCAGTCCACCCGCCCTCAGGCCCCGTCGCCATTGCGATCTCCTGATCCGCTGCAGCGGCAACGGCTGGGCGCAACGTGTGCTGCCTCGCGTTTTCTGACAAGACAAAGCCCAGGGTACCGGGCGGGAGCGAGACAGCTTTCTCGAGCGCAGTGGGATCGGCGACGGCAGGTACCTGGGAGCGGCGGCTCTGTTTTGCGGCCTCCTGTGCGATACGCCTCCACCGCTCCACGCGTGAGATGGCTGCCTGGGCCAGGTGCTTCTCCGTTCGACGGGCCAGCACCGGTACCATCCGGCGCACGCCCAACTCGGTCGCCTTCTCGATAGCCCACTCCAGCCGGTCAAACTTGAAGACGGCAATCAGCAGGGTGAGGGGAAGCGCGGGCTCCGCGTCCAACTCTTCCAGCAGCACAAAGCGCACTTGCTCTTCTGTGGCGCTCGCGATCTCAGCCTGCCACACACGCTCTCCCGCCACCACGTCGAAGCGCATACCCGGACGCGCCCGCAGGACGCGGGCAAGATGCAGCGCCTGCTGGCCCGTGAGCACTGCGCTGGACGAGTCCCAGTCGTTGGCGATCCATCTACGTCGCGTCATGTTCTTAGATTGTGGCGCCGGCCTAGGGGCGGCGGCAAGGGCTGCGGCGGCACGCGCCCGCGCCGGCGGCGGCCTTGGACGCCTTACTGCTGGAGAACGAGTATGTACAAGGGGCGGGGCTGGCCAGGTCTTTGCGGGAAGGAACAATCAGGCACAACAAAGGGGACGCTGGTCGCGTCCCCTTTGTTGTTGCCTGGTTGCGG
>DASWUY010000335.1:0-9002 GCA_036401435.1 Acidobacteriaceae bacterium
ATGCCGGTCATCCTGGACCCCAAGGATTACGATCGCTGGCTGGCGCCTGCCGAGCCGGGGCGCCTGCCGCTGGATCTGCTGCGTCCCTTTCCGGCAGAGCGCATGGTTGCCTGGAAGGTGGACCGGCAGGTAGGGAACGTAAAGAACGACACGGAGAGCTGCATTGCGCCGCTGTGATCCAAGTTGATCGGGCGGGCGGCTATCCCGTCTCCGCTCGCCGCGAGGCCGGCGGAGGCACTAAACTAGAGATATGCACGTGCACGCAGCGCCGACCGCGAAGACCCAGCAGGTGCTGCGCTTCTCGGTGCTGGCTACGCTGGTTTACGTCGCGGTTACGTTTGTAGCCGGCCTGCGCGCTCACTCGCTGGCGCTGATCTCAGAGGCCGGGCACAATATCTCGGACGCTGGCGCGCTCCTGCTCTCCTTTGTGGCTGTCTACTTTCAGGCGCGGCCGGCCACCGACGAGAAGACGTTCGGGTACCAGCGCGCGGGCGTTCTGGCTGCCTTTTTTAACGCCATCACCCTGGTCGGCATCTCCATCTGGATTGCGATCGCGGCCATTGCCCGGCTGGGCCACCCTGCGGCCGTGGCTACGCGCCCGATGATGCTGGTAGCCGCGGCGGGCGTGGTCATGAACGGCGTGATCGCGCTGCTGCTGTGGAAGCAGAGCCGCGACGTGAACATGCGGTCGGTCTTCATCCACATGCTGGGCGACACCCTGTCGACGGCCGCGGTGATCGCCGGCGGTGCGGCCATCTACTTTACCGGCTACACCTGGATTGATCCTGTGCTCTCGCTGCTGATCGCCATCCTGATCCTCTGGACGTCGATCTCCATTGTTCACGAGACGCTCAACATCCTGCTGGAAGGCACACCGCAGGGCATCTCGCTCCCGGCGAGCCGCACGCTTCTTTCAGCGATTGACGGCGTGCTGGACGTTCACGACCTGCATGTCTGGTCGCTCGGTTCGCAGACGCACGCCCTGGCCACCCACATCTGTATTGCCGACATTCCTCCGTCGGAGAGCAAGGCCATCCTGGCCAAGGTGAAGCACTCCCTTGCGCATAGCTTCCACATCCACCACACCACCATCCAGTTTGAACACGCGGGCTGCGAGACCACACACGGCTGCGTGATGACGGTGGGAGAGCTGAGCGCTCCCGCGCATCACCACCACGGGCACTCGCACTAAGTCCGATCCTGAGGCAGACACCCTGGCGGCCCTAGCTTTCTACGGGCTTGTCGGGCTGCGAGGCGTAGATCTCTTCGACGCGCGCGAGCGAATCAATCTGCGCTACCGGCTTGTCATCGCGCAGGCGAAGGATGCGCGGGAAGCGCATGGCGAAGCCGCTGTTGTGCCGGGTGGAGCGCATCAGGTTGTTGAAGGCCACCTCCAGCACGATTGAGGGGATGACGGTGCGGAAGTGCCCGTAGTCTTCGAGCGTCTGCTCCATGAGTCGCCGCGACAGCTCTTCGATCTCCGCATCGGTCAGTCCGGAGTAGGCCTTGCCGACGTTCAGCAGTTGCTCACCCGGGCCACGTACGGCAAAGGTGTAGTCGCTCAGCACCCCGGCGCGCCTGCCGTTGCCGAACTCCGCGCCGGTAATGACCACGTCGAGCGTGGCCAGTTCGCGCTTGAGCTTGAGCCAGGCCAGGCCGCGGCGACCCGGCTGATAAGAGCTGGCTGCCGCCTTCAGCATGACCCCTTCATTGCCGCGCCGGCGGGCCTCGGCATAGGCCGCTTCGAGCTGCTCAACGTCTGTGAGCGGCACAGCCGGCGCCAGGATGAGGCGAGCGAAACCCCCAGTGCCGGAGGCGAAGAGCATGCCCTGATCGGGGCCGGCGTGAGGGTCGGACGTCAGCGCTCCATGCGCTGCCACCAACTTCTCCAGCCGCTCGCGGCGCTCTCGCAAGGGGAGCTCGAGCAGCAGCTCTCCGCTCTCGAAGAGGAGGTCAAACGCCATGAAGATCACCGGGGTGGCCTCGCGCATCTCTGCCGTCACCCGCTTGCGGCCCAGCCTCTGCTGCAGGGACGAGAAGGGCAGGGCGCGCCCGGTCGCGCGCTCGTCGCCCGGCTGCCAGGCGAGGATCTCGCCGTCGAGGATGACCGCTTCGCCGAAGGTGGCAAAGGCCTCGATCAAATCCGGGAAGCTCTCCGAGAGGTCTTCGCGATTGCGGGAGAATAAGCCAACCCGGCCTGCCTGGGTGCGATCGCCGCAGTGCAGCTGGGCGCGCATGCCGTCGTACTTGTCTTCCAGCTGGGCCGCGCGCAGTGCAGGGGTCATGGCCCCGGCGGCCGCGGCCTCCAAGGCAACTTCCTCGGCAAAGCGCGCCAGCGCTTCTTCCACGCTATCCACGGGACTGGCCAGCATGAAGCCGAGCGGATGGAAGAGCCGCATGGTCGCCTGGCCGAGCGTGCCGGCAGCCGCCATGCGCACCACCTCGGCCAGGTTCCCGTTCAGCATCACGGCACGCCGCAGCTGGGCGGGCTCGGCGCCAAAGGCCGCGGCCGCTGCCTCTTCCACCAAGCTCTGCTTCACGCCTGTGCGCATGTCGCCGCTGGCTAGCTTGATGATGTACCTGGCCTCGAGTGGCGTAGCGCGCTCGAGCAGCGCCAGCAGCAACTGCAGCTTGGCCAGGGGCCCTCGCGCCAGGGCCAGCGCCGTGAACGCTTCTTCCAGATCCTGCAAGGCCAGTGGTGCCGTCTGCCGTTCCTGAAGCAGGTCAAAGGCGGCATCGCCCAGGTCGCCGTGTCGCCGATAGGCCGCCTGCATGGCCTGAGGACTGGCGCCTGACAGTTGCGCCAACGCCTTCCCCAACAGCGACCCGCCCACCTGGAGCCGCCGCGGGTCTGTCTCCGCAAAGGGCGCCCCGGCCAGGTAGAGTGCGGCGCGGGCCGCGTCCTCGACCTGCAGGCTGCCCAGGTAGGCTGCCATGCGGGCGCGCTTTTCGAGCTTCTTCGACGTGGCGGCCAGGTCGCGACACAGCTCGGCAAAGGCCAGCAGCGGCGCGCCTCCGGTCTCGCTCTTTTCCTGCTCTGTCATGTTGTGAGCCCCTGCCAGAGCCATAGATGCCGCTCCGCGTGTTTCGGCCAAGTTGCTATACTGGATGCCGATGGATACGCCTTTCCCAACCGGCACCCTCCTCTAGCGGCGCCCGCCGCCTACGCATCGCCCTGCCCCGTTCTTCATCTAAAAAGAGAGACACCTGAAGCGCCCGCGTGCGCTTGAAGGGGAGCCCCGCTGCCATGCTAGAACGCCTTGAACAGATCGTCACTCGCTACCACGAACTCGGCCAGCAGATGGAGCAGCCGGAAGTGTTCAACGATCAGCCGAAGTATCAGAAGATCGCTCGCCAGCATCGCGAGATGAAGCTGCTGGTGGAGCAGATCGAGCGCTACCGCAGCACGCTGGAGGGCATTGCGGAGGCGACCGTGATGGCCAACGAGGACGATCCGGAGATCCGCGCCATGGCCGAGGAGGAACTCGCGACGCTTGAGGCGCGCCTGCCGGCGGTGGAAGCGGAGCTGAAGCTGATGCTGCTGCCCAAGGACCCCAACGACGAGAAGAATGTCGTCGTCGAAATTCGCGCGGCCACGGGCGGCGATGAAGCTTCCTTGTTCGCGGCCGAGGTCTTTCGCATGTATACCCGCTTCGCCGAACTGCATCGCTGGAAGGTTGAGGTGCTGTACGAGACAGAGTCGTCGGTCGGCGGCCTCAAGGATGTCTCGTTCCTGATCGAGGGTCAGGGTGTCTACTCGCAGATGAAGTACGAGAGCGGGGTGCACCGGGTGCAGCGGGTGCCTGCCACCGAGACGCAGGGCCGCGTGCACACGTCTGCGATCACCGTAGCGGTGCTGGCGGAGGCGGAGGAAGTGGACGTGAAGATCGAGGCGAAGGACCTGCGCATCGATACTTTCTGTTCGTCGGGGCCTGGGGGCCAGTCGGTGAATACAACTTACTCGGCGATCCGTATTACCCATCTGCCGACTAATACAGTCGTAAGTTGTCAGGATGAGAAGTCGCAGATCAAGAACCGGGAAAAGGCAATGCGGGTGCTTCGCTCACGGCTCTACGACGTGGAGCAGGAACGGTTGCACCAGATAGAAGCCGCGCAGCGCAAGAGCCAGGTGGGTACCGGCGACCGCAGCGAGAAGATCCGCACCTACAACTTTCCGCAGAACCGGCTGACAGACCACCGCATTGGGCTGACGCTGCACCAGCTTTCGGAGGTGATGGAAGGGCGCCTGCAGCCGGTGGTGGATGCGCTGATTACGCACTACAACGCCGAACGCCTGAAGGCAGAAGCCGAGGCTGCCTGAGGACGGGCCCGTCCAGGCGGAGGCGCTTTGCGCAAGAGCAAAAGCGGGGGCGGCCTTGGGACGAGACATGACGCGCATGAATGTGCGGAAGGCGCTGCGACATGGTGCAGCGATGACGCATGCCTCACGCGATGCGAGCCGGGATGCCAGCTTGCTGCTTTGTCGTGCGCTTGGCAAAGATCGATCGTGGCTCATGGCGCATCCCGAAGAGTGTTTGAGCGTGGCGCAGGCCTGGCAGTATGAGCAGTGGCTGGCGCGCCGAGCTCAGTGTGAGCCTATGCAATACATTTTGGGTGAGCAGGAGTTTTACGGGCTGCGGCTGGCGGTATCGCCGGCGGTGCTGATCCCGCGACCGGAGACGGAGCATTTGGTGGAGGCCGCGCTGGCATTGGTTTCTAGCGGGGAGCCGGTGCGGATCGCCGATGTGGGAACCGGTTCCGGGGCGATTGCAGTGGCGCTTGCCTGCGCGCAGCCACTTGCCCAGCTGACGGCGCTCGATCTGTCACAGGCAGCGTTACAAATTGCACGGTCGAATGCTGAGGCGCATGCGGTTAGTGATCGGGTGCGCTTTCTCGAGTCAGACTTACTGGCAGCCGTGGCCGGCGAACGCTTCGACATCATCGTCTCCAATCCGCCTTATGTGCCGTCTACCGAGCAGCTCGAGCCGCAGGTACGCGACTGGGAACCGCATACTGCGCTGTTTGCCGGAGAAGATGGCCTGGCCATCTATCGCCGGCTGATTCCGCAGGCGCGCGAGGCACTCGTGGCGGGCGGCTGGCTGCTGCTGGAGATAGGGCACGGCCAGCGCGCATCGGTGCAGGCGCTGCTGGAGGCGTGGGAGAGTGTGCGGTTTGTTGCCGACCTGCAGGGAATTGCGCGGGTGGCTGTGGCTCGAAAAAGCCAGGACCACAGCGCGCGGCTGGCGGCCACTTCTGGCGCATAGCGCTCTTCGTAGCGGGTCTTCTGCCTGGGGCTTGAACGTTGACAGGTGGGTTTAAGGCGCTAGCAGCAGCAGGTGCGCTTTGTGTTCGACTCCTGCGAGATGAACGATGGCCGTGTCCATCGTGACGAGGGTGCAGCCCTCGCGGAGGGCAAGGCCGAGCAAATAGGCGTCGGTTACCTGCTTGGTGCCATAAACCCGCCTCGCAAACGGAGCGCTTAGGGTCTCCCAGCTCTCGGTGATGGGCAGGTAGGTGTAGCCGGGATGCCGGGCGAGTTGTCTGAGGATCGCCGTGGCCTGGCCCATGGTGACTTGCCCGGCACGCGAAGCGGTGGCATTGCGGAGAAACCCTGCCTCGGTGAAGGCGCACGCCGCCCAGCGAAGGCCGGGCGAGGCATAGAACCAGGCTTTTACAAGCGCGTGGTGGACGTGGCCCCTTGCCGTGAGCGCGACCAGCACATTCACATCGAGCAGAAAGCGGGCGGCTTCAGGCAAGTTCGTCTTCGGAGGCTGCCTTCACCATCTCCGGGGTGACCGAGTTGCCTGTGTCGGCGATCTCAAGATAGCCGTATTCGTTACGCTGGAGCCTGCCATCGGTGAGCTCGGCTACACGCTCGGCGCGGCGGAGGAGCTTACCGATAGCAGCGGAGATGGTGATGCCGTGCGCGGCTGCGTAGGCAGAGGTAAAGCTGTAGACGTCCGGATCCAGATTGACGCTCATTCTCATCGTTCTTCCAGTATGCACCAGAGCCTATATCTGGTGCAGTTGGAGAGAATGATGTGGCGGGCATTGGAGAGGCGGCGAGCTACGCTTCGCCCCTTCAGAGGCGTAGCCGGTTGCCGGACCTACGGTTGGCGCCTGGACGGCAGGTTATGGCAGTCGCGCAGCCAGTTTTGACTTTTTACGCTTCTACCGGCCGGCGAGTCTCGACGGTAAACAGCAGCCGCGCGTTCAAGGGATCCGCGTCGATCAGGACACGATCGCCGTGAAGCACCTCGCCGTCCAGAATCCTGATGGCGAGAGGGTCCTGGATCAGCTTCTGCAGTGCGCGCTTGAGCGGCCTTGCGCCGTAGGCGCGGTCGTAGCCGGTGAGCAGCAGCTGGTGCTTGGCGCCCTCGGTCAGCTCGATCGTGATCTTGCGATCGGCGAGAAGCTTCTTCAGGTCGGCCAGGCGCAAATCGATGATGTGCGAAAGCTGTTCCTCACCGAGCGGCCGATAGATCACGATGTCATCGACCCGGTTAAGAAACTCGGGCCGGAAGTGCCCTTTCAGCACATCGAGGACCTGCTCGCGCGCCTCTTCAAAGGCGGCATCGTTGTTCAGCGACTCACCCTGTAGCAGATGCGAGCCGAGATTCGAGGTCATGACCAGCACCGTGTTCTTGAAGTCGACAGTACGACCCTTGGCGTCGGTCAGGCGTCCATCATCGAGCACCTGCAGCAGCACGTTGAAGACATCCGGATGAGCCTTCTCGATCTCGTCGAACAGGATGACGGCGTAGGGCCGGCGTCTGACGGCCTCGGTCAACTGGCCTCCTTCGTCAAAGCCGACGTAGCCGGGAGGCGCCCCGATGAGGCGCGCCACGGCATGCTTCTCCATGTACTCGGACATGTCGATGCGCACCATGGACTGCTCGTCATCAAACAGGAACTCTGCCAGCGCGCGCGCCGTTTCTGTTTTCCCAACGCCGGTCGGCCCCAGGAAGAGGAACGAGCCGATAGGCCGCTTGGGGTCGCTGAGCCCGGCGCGGGATCGCCGGATGGCATTGGCCACGGTGGCCAGTGCCTCGTCCTGCCCTACCACCCGCTCCCGCAGACGGGTCTCCATCGAGACCAGCTTCTGCACTTCCCCCTCCAGCATTTTTGTCACGGGGATGCCGGTCCACTTGCTGACAATGGCTGCGATGTCGTGCTCGTCCACCTCTTCCTTCAGCATGCGCTGGCCGCCGGCCATGGCATCCTGGGTGGCGTTCAGGTCGCGCAGCTCCGTCTCCAGCCTGGGCAGCTCGCCATAGCGGATCTGGGCTGCGCGATCGAGCTTGCCGACCCGTGTCTGCTCCTCGGCTTCAAAGCGCAGCTTCTCCACCCGCTCCTTGACCTCGCTGAGCCGGGTGATGGCCTCGCGCTCCTTTTGCCAGCGTGCGCGCAGCCCTGTGGACTGCTCCTTGAGCGCGGCCAGCTCCCGCTCGACGACCTGCATCCGCTCGCGCGAGTTCGCGTCCGTCTCCCGCTTGAGCGCGGCGCGCTCGATCTCAAGCGAGGTGGCCTCGCGCTCGAGCGCGTCGATCTCTTCCGGGACCGAGCCGATCTGGATGGCGAGCGACGCTGCTGCCTCGTCCACCAGGTCAATGGCCTTGTCGGGCAGGAAGCGGTCCGAGATGTAGCGGTGCGAGAGCGTGGCCGCCGCGACGATGGCCGCATCCTTGATGCGTACCTTGTGGTGCGCCTCGTAGCGCTCCTTGAGCCCGCGCAGGATGGCCACTGTGTCCTCGACATTCGGCTCGCCGACAAACACGATCTGGAAGCGGCGCTCGAGAGCAGCGTCTTTCTCGATGTACTTGCGATACTCGTTCAGCGTGGTTGCGCCGATGGCGCGCAGGTCGCCCCGTGCGAGCGCCGGCTTGAGCATGTTGGAGGCGTCCATGGCCCCTTCAGCCGCGCCGGCCCCGACCAGCGTATGCAGCTCGTCGATGAACAGGATGATCTGCCCCTGCGCGTCCGAGATCTCCTTGAGGATGGCCTTGAGCCGGTCCTCGAACTCGCCGCGGTACTTGGCTCCGGCGACCATGGACCCCAGGTCAAGCGAGACGACGCGCTTGTCGCGCAGGATCTCCGGTATATCGCCTGAGACGATGCGGCGCGCCAGCCCTTCGACGATCGCCGTCTTGCCCACGCCGGGCTCGCCGATGAGCACCGGGTTGTTCTTGGTGCGGCGGGAGAGCACCTGGATCACGCGTCGAATCTCTTCATCGCGCCCGATGACGGGGTCGAGTTTGCCGCGCCGGGCGAGCGCCGTCAGATCCTTGGCATACTTCTCAAGCGACTGGTACTTCGCCTCAGGGTTCTGATCGGTCACACGCTGCGATCCGCGCACGGTGGTCAGGCTCTTGAGGATGGCGTCGTGGGTTGCCCCCTCGGCGGCCAGCAGCAGCTGCGCTCCATCGTTCTTCCCTGTTGCGAGCGCCAGCAGCAAGTGCTCGGTCGAGACGTACTCATCCTTGAAGTTCTCCGCCTCTTTCGTCGCCTGGTCCAGGGTTCGCTGCAGCGCCTGGCCGGCATTGGGCTGCGCGCCATCGCCGCTCACCCTGGGCAGCTTGGTCAGGGCGTCAGCCAGGCGGGCACGCAGCTGCGGGGTGGGTACACCAATCCTTTCAAGGACAGGGACAATGACACCCTCCTTGTCTTCAAGCAGCGCTGCCAGCAGGTGCAGGGGCAGGACCTCGGGGTTGCCATGCTCGCCCGCGTAGGTGCTCGCTGCCTGTACCGCTTCCTGCGACTTCACCGTAAAACGATCCCAACGTATGGCCATGAACCTTTTCCTAGTAACGAAGTTAACTTACAAGAAAGGGGCGGCCTGCGCGGCCGCCCCTGTTTCTGGTGACGCAAATGCCCGGTGCCGGGCTTAGGCGCTGGCGGTCCGCTCCACCTGCTGGGGCTGGCTGGCGTGGGTGGGCGGCTGCGATCCGGCGCTGACGGCGACCTTGATCTGCTTGGGGCGCGACTCGGCGCGCTTGGCCAGC